>NZ_JBYTBB010000027.1:0-65184 GCF_058788755.1 Lysinibacillus sp. FW301-JW8 | reverse complement strand
GGCAAAGCGAGTAGCCTGGAACGGAAATCACCTTCATTTGACTTAGTAGTGTTCACAAAGAGTCCCTTGACCATTTAATTTTTCAACACTATAAATTATGCCTCGGCATAATTGCGTCTGGAATCGGCTTTGTGCTTGCACAAAGCACTCCTTTCCGATTCTGCGACATCCGGCAGAGGCTTTAACTTCTTTCAGCGGATGTTTGGACACCCGCTGAAAAGCAACTTAAACCTGCATTCATCTCACCACATATAGAGGTGGGAGACTTCTGCTGAAAGAAGTTAACATTATTCTACTTCACGTAATCGCTCAACTATGGTCTTTTTTGACAGAGACCAATAGGCAATTAGCGTAACTATTATTGACAAAATCAATAGCATAATAAGTGCTAAAAAGGTCGGCCAAATAGTCATTTCAAATTCTGTAAAATCAATTTGATCCGTTAATCCTTTGGCAGCAAAGTAAATAACAATCATTCCTATCGTACACATCAGCCCACCTGTTAGAAGAATACTAATGATACCTTCAAAGAGTAGTAATTTTTTAACTTGTCTCTTTGTCATCCCGATGCTTTCCATCACAGCAAATTCATTGCGTCGTGTAAGCACGCTTGTTAGCATTGTATTCACATAATTCAATATTCCGATAAAGGCAATAATAAAACTTAAACTGTAACCAATTGTTTCAAAAACTCGGATAAAGCCATTTAATTCTGCTTTGTAGTCATCTCTTGATTTTATTACTAAATCAGGAGAAGCTTTAGTTATTGATTGTAAAGTGTGTTCCACCTGTTCTTTCTTATGTTCATCAACTTGTAATGTGATGGATAGGAGTTTTGCAGCCTTTGCTAGCTTCTTCATTTCCTCTGTAGGCATATAAATTTTAAATCCAGCCGGTGTATATGTTTTATTACCGGCAGCATATATGGCATCCAATGTTAGTACAGCTAGCACCTCATAGCTTTCTCCCTGCTCCGTTAGTGTCACAACATCACCTGGCTGATAGTAACTCTGATGTTGATTGCCCAAATAACCTTCTGTAATGATGATATACTTTCCAGAAGCAAATTTTTCTCTATCCAATGTTCCTGCCACAATGTCTTGCTTACCTATCAAATTAAACCAGCCTTCACTGATTCCATATAGGTCGCTCCAAACCTTGCCCTGATTTAAAATTGTACGATAGATAGGCTCGTCTGCATTCTCCTGTTCTGCGATTGGTTGTAAAACGGTTTGAATAGTATCATCAATTGCAATAGAACTCTCTTGTAGATAAACACGATCTGCACGCTGCACACCGTCTATTGACTCTAATGTTTGCCCTATCTCCTCTGTTAAGCCATTATCATTTTCGGTAGTCTCTTGTGCACTACTTGAGGTACTTTCAGTTATAACAAAATCTCCAGCAATAAAAGAATTGACATATGTATTGATGTTTATGGATGAAATAACAATATATATAATACTAAATAACAGAATACTTAATGAAAGGGAGGAAAGCATCAGGACAAGCTTTTTCTTTTGTCGGAATAAATTGCGTAACGCCATTTTAGGAAGTCTAGCTCCCTGTGTCGATGTTTTTACTTTTTTCTTTCCTGCCATTGTCATTCCTGAATATTTCACTGCTTCAATTGGGGAAATTTTAGATGCTAATCGACCTGGTTTACTAGCTGCAATTCGCACTGTTAAATATGAAAAAAGCGCGGCGCCTAGAAAAATCGTGGGGTGTGCAGAGTAGACAATCTCCTCTTCTATATTCGAGATGGACATCATCATTGGGGATAACCACATTCCTACCCCATAGCCGAGTGCAAGACCAATAGGCAAAGCTATTACATATAGTCGATTTGCCTGAAAAGTAATGAGTTTTTTCAGCTGCTTTGGTGTTGTGCCTATGGTTTTTAACAAACCGTAAAAGCGTATATCTCGTATAACAGAAATATAAAAAATATTATAGATTAACAAATACCCACTTAACATTGTGATAATGATGAGTGCTAAAAATGGTATAAACGATGCTAGATTTTCAGATAGGGAAACCGCTGTATAAGCCCAATTAACACCATATACAGTTTTTACACCTGTTTCTTCCATGATCTTAAGTAGCTTTTCTTCGATATTCCAGGAATTATTCAACATAACATTTAAATTCACATTATTTGTATAAGTTCCTGTTTTTCTCGTTTCTACTGGATCAATATGCGAGAGATTTCCTTCTACAAACGCTTCCGAAACATAACCTAGCCCTGCCATAGCAATATATTGATCAGCCTCGTAAAATCCTGCTACCTGAAAATCCTTTGTCACAATCTGTTCGTTCACATTGATTTGAAGCCGGACTTTCTCGCCAAGCTTATGTGGTATATTCAGTAAATCGAGTGTCCAAGTATTTAACACAATATCTTGTTCAGTCTTTGGCAAGCCGCCTGCCTGAAATTTTATAAAGCCATTATTGACAATCTGCTGATCTATTTGCTTTAGTTCAACAGAATATCCCTTTAATTGTTCGTCAACAATTTCTCCAACCGAAACGGATTTTCCATATTTACGTATCGTAGGATGTTTGGATAATTGCTCGGCCTCTTGTGGTGTAAGATATTTGAATACCCCATGGAAATCACTGCCTACGGTTTTCATATAGGTCCGTTCGATTGTTTGATTAATACTAAAGCCAGTTGTAAATACAGCAGTTATCAGTAGTGTGGTTAAAATAATAGCACTGATAATAAGTATATTTCGTTTTTTATGAGCGTTCATACTGTTCTTGGCAATTCGAAGCACTGCCTGACGATTTTGAAGTCTAATCATGCTTTATCACCTTGATGGTGCAAGGCCTTACTAACTATTGTTCCATCCTCAATTCGAATCACACGGTCCGCCAACTGAGCAATCTCATCATTATGTGTAATCATAATCATTGTTTGATTGAATCGATCACTTAATTGCTTCATTAAAATAAGTACTTCCTGACTTGTTTTACTATCTAAATTACCAGTGGGTTCATCCGCTAAAATAATAGAAGGCTTTGTGGCTAATGCTCGGGCAATGGCCACTCGCTGTTGCTGTCCACCCGATAAATTTGATGGTAAACTGTACATTTTATGCTCTATACCAAGAGCCTCCAAAATTTCTTGAATATAAGTCTCATCAACCCTTGCCCCATCCAACTCAATAGGTAAAATGATATTTTCATAGACATTCAAAATTGGAATTAAATTATAATGCTGAAATATAAATCCTACGGCACGGCGGCGAAAGACAGTTAACTGCTCATCATCCATGCTAAATATGTCATGCTCATCAATGACAACACGCCCCTCACTGGCGCGATCTAATCCACCTAGCATATGAAGCAATGTACTTTTTCCACTACCACTTGTACCAACAATGGCTACAAATTCGCCCTTCTTAACCTCTAGCGAAACACCATCTAAGGCTTTAACAATTGTATCTCCCTCACCGTAATATTTCTTTAGGTTCACTACGTTTACAATGGTCAACTTGTTCATCTCCTTCACCAATCATTTGTACAATTTTACTGTAGCAAATGACTATAACCACCAAATGACTTAAATATAACAGTGTTGACACATTTCATGATGATGCTGGTAGAAATAAGGAAAATACAGATCCCTCGTTCAATTGAGATGTAGCTTTCATATATCCGCCCTGAGAAACGATTATTTCTCTAGCCAAGTATAAGCCAATTCCCACTCCTTCATATTGCGCTGTTTTCGCACATCGATAAAATCGTTGGAATACAAGATTTAATTCATGCTCTGCAATGCCAATTCCCGTATCCGCTATATCCAGACGAGTAAACATTTCACCTTCATAAACAGCAATCTTTATTTGACCAGCATTCGGACTATATTTCACCGCATTTTCCAGAATATTAATGACTGCTTCACAAGTCCATTTCGAATCATGCTTTGCCTGTATAGCAGGCGAGCAATGAACATCTATTAATATGTTTTTTGCAGTTGCAGCCTCTTTTATTTGAGCCACTGCCTTATAGATCGTTGGATAGATTGGTTGAACTTCTGCTTGAATTCTGATAATTCCTGCTTCAAGTCGCGACATTTTTATCAATGATTGAATAAGCCAATCAAGCTTCTCTGATTGAGCGCTAATTTGTTCAACGATTGAGTGTAGCATATCACCTGATTCAAGCCTTTCCTCCAATAATTGACTATATAAAATGATATTAGCAAGTGGTGTTTTCGTTTGATGAGAAATATCAGAGATAAGCGTGTTTATTTTACGTTGCTCCTCCTGTTGCTTGTGCTCCATCGCTTGAGCCATCTCAACATAACGAATAACTTTGTGTTCTAATGATGAAAGTGTTGTTTCTTCATATCCTGTAATGCGTGGATGACCCGACATAGCCCCCTCTACAATAGCATCCACCGTATGAATGACTTGAGATACTTTTGCATGAAGCTGTACAAGAAATAAACGCCCAATAAGCAACAAAATAATAACAAAACCAATAGATAACCAGATGATAGTGTCATTCCAATTTGTAATAAGGAGCACTCCAAGTATATAAACTACTAATACAAGGAGTAATACTACGATATATTGCCCATAAAATTGCTTAAGCTTCTGTTCATTTAGATGCTCTTTCATTATTGCTGCTCTCCAGACCAAGTATAACCAAGTCCATATACAGTTTGAATAAACTTGGGATTTGAAGGGTCATCCTCAATCTTTCCTCGCAATCTTTTAACAGAAACAGTTAGCGCATTTTCGTCAACAAAAGCTGCCTCTTGTCCCCAAACCTTCTCCATTAATTGTTCCCTCGTTAGAATATTCCCGCGATTGGTAATAAGTACCCTTAACAGCCTTTGCTCAGTTCGGCTTAGTATAATGGAATCCTTACCTTTGCGGAATTCCATTTTGCCAAAATCAAATGTAAAATGATTGTCAATTAAGATTTTATCCAAACGATCTGCATCTATTCGGCGAAGAATGGCCATCACTCGTGCACGGAAAACCATTAAACTAAATGGTTTGGTAATATAATCATCTCCTCCAAGCTCAAAGCCAGTAACAATATCAATTTCTAAATCATTAGCAGTTAAAAAAATAATGGGGACCTGTGATTTCTGACGAATTCGTTCACAAAAATCTAGCCCGCTTCCATCTGGTAAGTTAATATCAAGTATTATTAAATCAATAGTTGCTTCTTGTAAAATTTTTTCTGCATTGGCAATATCATAGGCCTGTAGGATGGTTATTTGATCCTGTGTTAAAGTTAACTTAATTCCTTTATTTAACGTCATATCATCCTCAACAATCAGTAATGTTTTCACTTCATCATCACCTTTCAAATTATTACAAAATACAATAAAGTGGACTTATATAACTCTTAACTTGCATTAATTATACTATCATCTACTACTGATTACTGATTTACAATTATCGTTAAAAAAAGAGCAAAGCAGTGTTTTCGCTTTGCCCTTCATCATATTTAACAAATTAAATATCTAAACCTAAGTGTGAGCGCAATGTATTTCCTTCATACTCAGCACGGAATAACCCAAGCTCCACTAGCGCCGGTATAACATCGTTAAAGAATAAATCTAAAGATTTTGCAGGTCCACCTGGCACAGCAATAAAGCCATCTAATGCCCCTTTCTCATAAAATGTGACAATTTGCTCTACAATATCCTGTGGTGTACCAATTGCTACAAGATGTGCAGAGCCAATTACCTCTGGACGTGCTAATAATTCGGCTACTGTCGGTTTATTCTCTTTAATATAACGGCGCACAAGCTGAGCATGTGTTTTACTACGTACCTTTTGATCCTCTGGCGGCAGCAGCTCTGCTGTCACATAATCCTGTAACGCTAAATGGCGAATATTCATACCAATAACAGATTCTAAAGCACTATAACGACGGTCAAGTGTTAAATGTGCATGTGCTTGACGGTGCATTTCTAATGCCTCTTCATATGTATCACCAATAAAGAAATATAGCCCTGGCAATAAACGAATATCATCTGCCGAACGTCCTACCTCAATAGCACGCTTTCGTAAATCGTTACGTAGCTCAATCCCCACTTCCATCACAGGCGTAGCAGCAAAAATTGCATTCGATACTGTTGCAGCAAATTGACGCCCTGAATCAGATGCACCAGCCTGGAATAACGGAATATCTCCTGCTGGATGCATCGGTATATTTAATGGACCTTTAATCTGGAAAAACGCTCCCTCATAATCGATTGGCTTTACAAGCTCCTTAATTTTCTCTAAGTCGCCATCAGCCTCTAATGCTTCAAAAGGATTACTGTGCCAAAGCTGCTCCACAACTTCCTTACATTCTGCTGCCTTTGCATATCGCTCCTCAGAGGTAGGCATCAAATCATTGCTAAAATTATACGCACCATCGATCGATGTGACAAGATTCCACCCCACACGCCCCTCACTTATCCAATTCAAGGATTGCAATTGACGTGCAATCAAATAAGGTGGTATGAATGATGTTGATACGGTCGTTACTAAACCGATTTGCTTCGTTTCTCTTGCCACCATCGCCAATAAAAAACTAGGATCTAGCCCTACTGTCCCTTTCATTTTAGCAATTAACTCTGGATGAGCTATTAAGTAATCAGCCTTAAATACAAAATCTAATTTTGCTGCCTCTGCACGCTTTGCAAATGCTATATGCTCATCGATTAACGTGCCTTTCTTCCCTTGCTCACCATGTACAGCAAGATGCATGCCAATTACAAGATGTCTTTTCGTCATCATTAACCCTCTCCTTTAATTGAAAATGATTATCATTACCATCTTATATAATATGTTCATAGAATGCAATAAATGTAAGCGAGACATTAGCTATTCCTATGTGTGCAAGAAAAAAGCCCTACTACACGAACGTAGTAAAGCTCTTATAAATCATTATATATTTGCTAGATGATAAACTTCTCCTAAAATTTATCCTAGCGTAAAGCTGAAACCTATTGCCGTATTTCCATATAATACTCATCTACTATTAATTTCAATGGAATACCTTCCGATACTTTTGGTTATTCTTCCGTATCTATCATTTGCAATGTTCCTTGTGAATAAGTAAACGATTTACCATTGATGGTAAACGGTTGACTTAAATCAAGCCCTATCCCTTTTGCGAATTTTGGGAAATGTTGCATAAACATAGCATCATCATTCATACTATCCACAGATTTTTTTCCTTCCGCTAACCGAGAGAGGCTCATAAAGACAGCCACAAGTTCATTTGCTTCTTGACGTTCAGCTTGTGAATAAGAGCGATGCCTTTTAAGTGCGGCTGCCTGTTCAGGTGTTAGCCCTGTCCCAGGTGCTGAGCTTTGAAACATAGGACTAAAATTAGAATTAAAGCCACCACCAGTCAAAGCCGTGCCATTAAGAGGTTTGCCATTGACTGAGCCTAAATGATAGTACACACCGTTAGTAATATTGATGGAATTTGTTTGTTTATCAACAATCTGCGTAGGTGTCGCCTCCTGATAAATAGCATTACAAGATTGCACAAATTCCGCATATTTTTCACGAGATGCTTCAATTTTTTCTAGTTTAGAATCCGCTTTATCTATTTCAGTGTTAAATGAGTTTTGTTGTTGCTGCGCTTGGAATGTAGAAACCATTCCCAAACTTCCAAAGGAATTAAGCGATACTTTCATCAACTATTCCTCCATTTCAATTGATGTTAGTCCTACTAATTACTTCAAATTAACTTCATTTCTATTTTCGTACAAATTGTAGAATTACTATAAATTGTTCTTATTTTACAAATAAATATATTTATTACCATAATATGTATTTATTTGTTATAGTACATACATTACTACATATTTGTATTGTAGTCAACATACAAAGTCCCATTATTTTACAAACACTTAAAATAGTTCGAAAAAAACAGTCATCAAATAATAGCTTAAAAAAGGCTTTTTAACACCTCTAAAAATTCATTATTATTTTCACCATTTTAAGAAAAATAATTGTTGAAGGTTATGAGAGTGAAAACACCATCTTTTCGATTGTGAAGGAAGGTAGCGCATTAAGCATAATCTTACTGTAATACTATAAATATTAAATGGCCTCCCTAGCATCAATATTTACGAAAATCATTAATCATAGAACTTCTTATTTGACTTCATTGTTTGATAAGCCAGCATTTAATGGAACAATAAAGAAAAGCATGCCTTAAAGAAAGCATGCTTCTAAATATTTGAAGTTCTGAATTGTCGCTAGCTATTAAGCAACTGGACAACAAAAAATGTACTTTCTAGAAGTTATTTCAGTGTTTTGGACATTATGATATCAATCTGCTCCTCATCTCCCATATAAAAAGAATGTGCGCCAGTTTGGACAAAACCCAACTTTTTATAAAAGCCAATGGCATTGTCATTCTTTTCCCAAACTCCTAGCCAGATAATCTTTTTACTTTGTTCGTTTGCCAGTTCTATCGCCTTATTGATTAAATATTTTCCAAGTCCTTTGCCTTGAAATTTATTTCTTATATAAATCCTTTCAATTTCTAGTGACTCGTCACCCATTTTTTCGGATTGGGCATCGTTTATATTTATCTTTAAATATCCAGCAGGCTCTTCATTGTAATAGATGAAAAAGAAATTTGAAGAAATTATAGACAATTCTTTTTCTAATTGTTTAAGGTTAAAGGCACTTTCCAAATAAGCCTTCATATTTACGGCTGAATTTTGATCTTTAAATGTATCATTGAATGTTTCAATACTTATTTCTTGAAGTAATTGTAGATTTTGATGATTGCACTTATTTATTATTATAGTCATTTTATGGTCAGCTCCTATAGATCAATTTCGCCTTAGTGTAATTGCGTTCGGATTTTGAATTGTGCCCGTACAATTCCTTCCTTTGAAAATCCGTGACAACCGCTGGAGGCTTTATCTTCATTCAGTAGGTGTTTTTGCCGCTATGCTTTCGATACAAAAAACAGTTGCTGAATAAAGAGAAAATCAATAATTTCTCTTGTTCCCCTTTTTTACAAATTCCCAATCTATTTCTATATTTTTTCTAACTCTTTCAAGTAGATGAAAAAGGGTTTCTGCTTCACCTTCAGAAAGTCCCGCTAATGCGACTCGATTCGAATGATCATTTTCCCTTTTTATAAATGGGAATACTTGTTTCCCCTTATCTGTTGGAAAGAGTTTTTTTATTTTTTTATTATGTTCATCATCTTTCTTTTCAATAAAACCATGAACTTCAAGCTGTTTAATTGATCGCGCTGCAGTTGTTCGGTCTACTTTAATCATCTCAGCTAACTTTTCTTGAATGATTCCTGGGTTCTCACATATTCGAACAAGGTACAAATATTGTCCTTTTGTAAGGTCGAATTCCTTAAATTCTATATTACTTATAGAATCTAATGCCCTAGCAATCATTCCAATCTCTCGTAGAATTTCTTTCATCACTTATCTCCTCATACTTTTTGTTGTAAATACAATAAAAAAGGAATATATTTAATATAACCTGTTTTTGTTGTATTTACAATAAAAAAATAAAAATAAAGAGGTAGAGCACTATGAAATATATCTTTTATGTAGCAGGAATTTTACTATTAACCCTCGGGATTTCTTTGACAATACAATCAGAATTAGGTACTTCACCTTTTGATGCCCTATTAGTAGGTCTGTCCAAAAGTGTAGGACTTACAGTAGGTAGCTGGGAAGTAATAATAGCTTTAATATTAATAGGTTGTAATTCACTTTTACAAAAACATAGGCCGGAAATTTTGGGCTTACTAACAGCTTTGATCACTGGAATAGGTATTGATATGTGGCTGTTCTTATCGCACAATTTAGTTACACCTGAATTATGGTACAGCAAAGTTGTTTGTTTTGGTATCGGATTAGTAGTTATTGGATTAGGAACGGCAACCTATTTACACACAAATTTTGCCCCCACCCCCGTTGACCGATTAACATTCATCATACAAAAATTAACTAGAACAAATATATTTTTTGCAAGGACATTCATTTACCTTGTATTCTTGATAATGGCAATAATTTTTCATGGACCAATCGGTGTTGGAACTTTATTAACTGTTTGTTTTGGGGGACTAATACTAAATTATTTTATGCCTGTTACTAAAAAAGCTTTAGAGCATATATTCAGTTACTCTAGTACATTACCAACTGACCATAATGAATAGATAGTTCAAAATGGTTTCGAAATCTCTATTTGGCATGATTTCCCTCAATTTAATACATTTCTCTGTATGAATAATGCTATAATAGAAGAAATTTATTAAAGAAGGTACGTATATGGAAATACGACAACTTGAATATTTTTTTATCCTGTGTAGAGAGCTTCATTTCACAAAGGCTGCCGAAAAATTGAATATTTCTCAGCCTACGCTTAGCCATCAAATAAAAGTATTAGAAAACGAACTTGGCATCCCACTATTCGATCGTCTAGGAAAAAAAATAGCTATTACTGATGCTGGTAAGATTTTGTATGAGCAATGTACCCATATATTTCGAGCCATCGATAATACAACAAACCAGATTATTGAGCTTAAGGAAGTAAAGGCAGGAGAATTAGTTGTTGGAACTTTACCTGGTGAATTAACAAATTTAGTGTCAGATTATTTGTTAGACTATCATTCGGAATACCCAGATGTACAAGTTTGTATAAATAGCTCGGATGATGTACTGAAACAGTTTAAAGACAATAAAATTGATTTTGCTATTTCCTATAAACAAGAGTATTTCGACTATGAGGAGGAGCAGCTTAAAATCATACCGTTGTTTACGGAGGAACTACGATTTGTTGCTCATAGCAATCATCCATTCGCGGCTTCTAAAACAATTCCATTTCAGGATATTTTAGAGCTCCCACTTATTTTATTTCCAACAATCCATCAATGTAGAAAAGTAATTGATAGTGCAGCCCATAAAGAAAAGCTTCATGTCAAGCCTAAGATAGAGACAGCTAGTATCGACGCTATTTTTAAACTAGTAGAACAAAATGTTGGGGCAACGATTATTTCCAAAACACTTTGTACTTTACATCAATCGAATACAATATGTGAGCGCCCTATATGCGACCCACCTTTAACAAGAGAAATAGTACTTCTATATAGAAAAGATAAATTTATTAATTTTGCTGCGAAAGCTTTTATTCGCCTTTTGGCTGAGGGGCTTGAAAAAGCAGGATTGACCCTTTCAGAAAACAGTAAACTGTTAATTCAATTATTATTAAAGTCTCCATAATAATCTGAATCCACCTCAGTCATATATTTGCTGAATGAGGTGGATTCTTTTTCTAATGCCAAAAATGACTAAGCATTTTGCCTAGTCAACCATCTTGTTATTTTTTCATTGTCTTAGTTTCTACAAGTTGAACATGCTAGGATAATGCCTCTTCTAATAGATGTGGGGTGTGATGATTATCAATCATCTCTCCTGCTGCATTTTAGTAATCCATATTTTTTCTTAGCCTTTTACCATTGTAATGCCCCAATTGCTCTTTCAGGATATCTTGTGCCTCCAACGCCAAACGACTGTGAAGTGTCAGAATACCAGCAATATCTATCATTCATAGCATCTCTAAGACTACGTATAAAATTTTTCGCATTCTTAAGGAAATCTTTGTTTTGAGGGGGGATTGCTGAATTGATGAGAATATATGCATGATTGACTAGCTTTTGTGCTAGATAAAAGGCTAGTTGTACTTAATTGAATAAATGTCATATTAAACTTTCCAATGGGCTCGCTTCCTGCTCAGAGAAGTGAAGGATAAGTTCGCTAGATAACTGTGCCGTAGTGACAAATATCGTGTTGGCCTTTATTTTGTATAGAATAACTTGATTTCATTGATATTCAACAAACATAAAAAGCCCTTCACTCTACCGTTTTTCGATAGAATAGTTTAAGCTGTGCAACGATCATGATGCTAATTACTACAAGTAAAAACCAAGAGCTTATTTTACCAAAATGAACAATTTTCCATGATATTTCTTGATTGGGATATGACCATGCCCCAAAAAACGTAGCAATATTTTCTGCAACCCAAATAAAAAAACCAATCAAAAAAAATGATACAACAATTGGCATCTTATAAATATTTTTTCGCACTGTAAATTTAACGATTGTGCGGTAAAACACAATAAAAAGAACAGCCATTAAAAGCCATCGAAAATCATAAATAAAATGATGTGTAAAAAAATTTAAGTAGATCATGGCCCCAAGTGGGATTGCGAAATAACTTTTTGGCCAGTTAACGATTGCTAAGTCAAACCTGCGCCAAGCTTGACAAATATAGCTTGCTACACTGGCATACATAAATCCACTATATAATGGCACACCCCAAATTTTTGACCACGCTTCCTCTGGATATGACCAAGAGTTAAAATTCACTTTATAAATTTCTAGTACAAGCCCAATCATATGAAAAAGAAGAATAACTTTCAATTCATCTTTTGATTCCAAATTCGATTTATACATAATATACTGTGCCAAAAGACAGATGATTAATATAAAGTCGTATCTGAATACACCAGGTATTTGAATTGCATTTGAAAGTGCAAGTGTCATAAATATAACAACAGGGAAAATACAAGATAATGATTGATGATAAATAAAGTAAGTTAAATTTTTAAAAAAACTCTTCAATTTCATTCACCTCAAAATGACCAACTTCAGACTCTTGTTAGAAGAATATAAGATTTTTTATCAAAAATCAATGTTTTTTTATTGATAATCAATAAATTTATTCTACTTTAACTTGGAACTAAAAAATGTTAAAAACGTCTTTTCTTGAATCAAAAAACCCGATCGTTAGATTTTCCTCTAACAATCGGGTGTTTAAAATCCCAATATTAATAATTTCATCCTTACTATCTTAATAATTTCAAAATACTATGAAGGCAGGTATTTTTATAAAATTCATGTTGTTCTTCTAAATCACTTGTTAACCATTGTATTAATGAACCATCAATAATTGCCCTTATCATTTTTGCATTTGTTAAAGAATCAATATCCTGATTAAAGACGCCTTCCTCTTTACCTAATTCAATGATTTCTTGACCAATTCCCCAACAATTCTCGTAAAATTTTAAGTTGATTCTTTTATACTCTTCATTGCCGTTTGCTTGAGCTAAAAAATCTAAATACACTCTGTAAAATTTTTTATTTTCTTGAGGTGATACAAAAACAGCATTTACGTAGGCTTGGAGTTTTTCTATAGCTGTCTGATACTTGGAGATTTCTTTTATTTCATAACTATAGATTTTGTTCGTAGTGGATTCCAGTAATTCTAATAATATGTTTTGCTTACTCGTAAAGTAGTAGTGAACTACCCCTTTTGAAACATTTGCATGGTTGGCAATATCCTGTAATGTGACATTATCATAGCCCAAGCTTGAAACAGCATTAAAGGCTGCTTTCATAATTTGTTGTTTTCGTTCTTCCTCTTTCTTTTTCATAGGAGCCTCCGATGACTTGATAAAAGTCATTATACATGAATAGAGTATAAAATCCAATTTTATATTGACCGGTCAGAATAATTTTGTTACTGTTTAATGGAATTAAATGTAGGAGGATGTTTACGATGACATTAGAAGGCTTTAAAGCATTAGTAGTAAATAAAGATGAAGAATTTACAGTGAAAGTTAACGATCTTACATTAAATGATCTACCGAATGGTGAGGTGTTAATTAAAGTAAGGTACTCTGGCATTAATTATAAAGATAGTCTTGCTGCGATTCCCAATGGTAAAATCGTTACTTCATATCCTTTCGTACCTGGAATAGATTTAGCTGGGATCGTTGTTTCCTCTGAGGATCCTCAATTTAAAGAAGGTGACGAGGTGATTGCAACTAGCTATGAAATAGGTGTAACCCATTTTGGAGGCTTTAGTGAATATGCACGTATCCCATCTAAATGGGTTGTGCCACTTCCAAAAGGTCTCTCCCTTAAAGAAGCAATGATTATTGGCACTGCAGGATTTACAGCAGCGTTGTCTATTCAGAAATTGGAGGAAAATGGGGTAAATCCAGAAAAGGGGAAAATACTTGTTACTGGAGCAACAGGTGGTGTAGGTAGCTTTGCTGTCTCTATTTTGTCAACACTAGGTTATCAGGTAGAAGCAAGTACTGGTAAAGAATCTGAACATGAGTATTTAAATAACCTTGGAGCCACTTCGATTGTTTCTCGTGAAGAAGTATTTGATGGGAAAATCAGAGCATTAGGCAAACAAAAGTGGGCAGCTGCTGTCGATTCTGTAGGAGGAGAACCACTCGCTTCCTTACTAAGTCAAATTCACTATGGAGGGTCTGTTGCTATTAGCGGATTAACTGCTGGAACACAACTTCCTACAAGCGTCTTCCCATTTATTTTACGAGGGATTAATCTACTTGGAATTGATTCTGTTTATTGCCCAATGGACATTCGATTGAAAACATGGAATCGTTTAGCGACCGATTTTAAACCAGCAAATCTTGATAATTTCATTCATCAAGAAGTAACACTTCAGCAACTTCCTGATGTTCTCCCTATTTTACTAAAAGGCCAAGCCAGAGGAAGAATACTTGTGAAATTATCATAAAAAAATGTAACTAGTGGTAGCCTAAAAATACTATGCAACCATCTACATTAAATATGATGGTTGCCTAGTTTTTCGAAGCGTTAATGTGTACAGATCCTTTGTTATACAAATCTTATATCTTAGGCTCACCATTGTATTTACGTTATTTTCATTATGCTTTTCATCGAGTTTATCACAATTAAAAAAGAATTAAGTTCAGTATATACCGAACCTAATTCCTTTTCAGTTATAGAATTTCTTTCAAATTCAAATAATCTTATTTTGTACCACTCGCCCCAAACCCAGTCGTTCCACGAACCGTTTGAGATAATTCATTTACTTCTAGTAGCTGAATTGTAGGCACAAGCTGAATGACCATTTGTGCGATACGCATTGATTTTTCTACTATAAATGCTTCTTTACCATGATTGATTAAGATAACACCTATTTCGCCTCTGTAGCCCTCATCAATAGTGCCTGGACTATTAAGAACTGTTACACTATGTTTTAATGCTAGTCCGCTTCTTGGACGAATTTGAGCTTCCGTTCCTTTTGGTAATTCAATTTGTAAGCCTGTTTTAATTAGTTTAGCTTGTCCTGCTGGTATCTCTATTGCTTCAATTGAGTAAAGATCCATTCCAGCATCACCTGGATTGGCCTGCATAGGAAGCAATGCATCAGCATGGATTCTTTTGATTTTTACGTCTAAGTTCATTATTTTTCATCCTTAACGATTAAAATTAAATGTGTCGTCTGTAATCGGTGCTACTTTTGCCTTGGCATAAGTCGAACCCTTTTGTGAAAAGAAGTCGTATGTAGAGCCTTCATTACGAATACCATTCATAACAATAGGATTAACTTCTTCTTCCGGGAACATTGATTCGAAACCGACATTCATTAACGCTTTATTAGCATTATAGCGTACATAGGCTCTGACCTCAGGAGATAATCCTGTTTCCGCATAGATATCATCTGTATATTTCATTTCGTTTTGATATAAATCTAGTAATAATTCATAGCCCCATAAATGTAGCTCTTCTTGTTTTTCTTTTGAAAACTGCTTAAATAGATTTTGAGCAAAAAACCCGACAGCTACTCCATGAATTGATTCGTCACGTAAAATAAGTGAAATAATCTCTGCACTATTTCGTAGGAAGCCTTGTCCACCTAAGTACAGTGGGTAGAAAAAGCCAGAGTAGAAAAGGAAAGATTCAAGCATTACAGACGAAAACATTGCTTTCCATAAACTCTCAGAATCTCCATCTTCAATACTGTTATAGATATCCGAAATCTTATTAGCCTTATATTGTAGATATTCATTTTTCTTTACCCATTCAAATAGCTCGTCTATTTCCTCGTTCGTACAAAGTGTTGTAAATATATAAGAATAGGATTTAGCATGTATCGCCTCGAATGCATCAAAAACGGTTAGAACTGCCTTCTCTTGTAAATCAGCAGTAAAAGCTGCAACACGATTCATACCGATATTTGTCTGAACTGTATCAAGTAATGTTAATCCTGCAAATACTTTTTTATACGTATCCTGATGCTCAAAGCCTTTCCACTGTTTGATATCTTTACTTACTGCTATTTCTTCAGGGAACCAGATTTGCTTCCATTGCTGATCCCAAAATATTTGTGCAAGCTCACTTGTTGCCTTATTCCAATTGACTGCCTCATATATTATATTTGACATGCTACACACTCCTCTAAGCTTTGTAAACGTTGACGAACATAGTAAACGGACTTAATTCCCTTTATCCATGCATAAATATATACTTTGGCCAATTGTTCTGTAGTCCAATTGTCAGTTACATAAAGCGTCATAGAAATGCCTTGGTCAACATGTTTTTGAGAGGCTGCATATAAATCGATTAAGTCATATGGATCAATATCGTATGCTTCTACATATAAATGACTGTTTTCATTTGTTAAATGTGGCATTGGATAAATTGTTCGGCTATCCGCATAATCACGTACCTCTACACGCTCTGTACAAGGAGCAATAGAAGCGGTACAGCTACGGATGTAAGAAATACTTCCAGTAGGTGCAATCGCCAAACGATATGAATGAAATAATCCATTTTGCATTACATCCTGCTTTAAATTTTCCCACATTTTTGCCGTAATGATCGGAATATTTCCAAGCGCTTTTAGCACAACAGGTGACAGCTCTTCCTCTGTTTTATTTACATATTGATTAAAATAGTTGCCTGAAGCGTAATCACTTTCCTCAAATCGGTGGAAGGTTTCGCCTCTTTCTTTCGCCATCTCCATTGAAGATTTGAGTGAATAATAATTCATCGCCTCCATAAAGCGATCCATAAAATCAATAGATTCCTTTGAGCCATACATGATTCCCTCAGTAACAAGATGACCATGGAGATTCATACAACCAAGCCCTACTGAATGCATTAATTTATTTGCTTTTGCAACAGATGGTACATTCTTTATGTGCGTCATTTGCGACACATTTGTTAGTAAATGCATAGCTGTATCAACTAATGTTTCGAAATCATTTACTTTGCTTGCTGCATGGATATCAATTGACCCTAAGTTACAAGATACATCTAGCCCATATTCATTCGGCACATCTTGGTCAGTAATAATACTTGTTTCTTGAACTTGCAAGATTTCTGTACATAAATTTGACATTTTCACACGACCAATATTTTTAAGCGGATGCACGTTATTGACATTATCATCAAAAATTTCAAATGGATAGCCTGATTCAAATTGTGCTTTTTTTACCTCTGTATAAAGTTTACGTGCATTCAAGCGCTTAATTTTACGAATATTCGGATTATCCAGTAACTCATAATACATTTCTGTAATTGAAATCTCAGACATACGTTTACCATATTCTTTAAAAATATCATATGGACTAAACAATACAATATCTTTATCACGTTTCATCAGTTCAAAGAAAATACTTGGTAAAATAATTCCTGTTGATAAAGTTGCTAGGCGAATTTTATCATCAGCATTTGGTTTTTTGGATGAAATAAAATTTTCTATGTCAGCATGAAAAATATTTAAATAGACAACGCCCGAGCCATTTCGTTGTCCTAGTTGATTGGAATAGCTGAAAGAGTTTTCTAGCAATTTCGCTACTGGGATTACACCACTTGCACGATTTAGAATCTCTTTAATTGGATCACCCAAAGGACGTAAATCTGTTAAATTTACTCCAACCCCACCGCCAAGGCGTGATAGCTCCAAGCAATAACCAATATTTTCAGCAATACTATTCATTGAGTCATCCATTGATAATTTAAAGCAGCTTACTAGTTCTCCACG
The DNA here is from genome assembly GCF_058788755.1 of Lysinibacillus sp. FW301-JW8. Classification (NCBI taxonomy): domain Bacteria; kingdom Bacillati; phylum Bacillota; class Bacilli; order Caryophanales; family Bacillaceae; genus Lysinibacillus; species Lysinibacillus sp. FW301-JW8. Next base: position 47,329 of record NZ_JBYTBB010000027.1, on the reverse strand, counting down.
TGCTTTCTTTCCACTATTTAAAGCTGTTGGTGTTGCAGGCTGATACGCTTCCATCATCGCTTCAACAGAACGTTCTGCTAAGATCATGTCACCTTGTGCTAAATACAAAGCAATAATAACAATACGGTCCTCATATTTTTCTAAAATTTCTTCCCCGTCACGGCTCTTCATAGCATAACTATCATAAAATTTACTCGCACTCATAAAGGATGGGAAACGGAAATGATAATCATATGCCTTTTTGTACAGCTTTTTAATAAATTCCATTTCATACATATCGATAAATGCTTTTTCATAATAACCCTCATCGACTAAATAACGGATTTTTTCCTCAATATCAATAAAGTAACGTAGACGCACGTTTACATATTCTAAAAAGTAGCGGCGTGTTGCTTCTCGATCCTTTTCTAACTCTAATTGACCTGTTGTACTATAACGATTCAGTACATCATTATTAAGCTTTAAATATGTTTTCATGCGATTACCCTCATTTCATAAAACGTTTGTATTGCTTCATAATCATTTTGATTTCCTCGTAAATCTAATTTACGTACTAGAGGCACATGATACTTTGCTGCAATTTTCTCACCAGCAGCGCCAAAAATCGTATGGCCGAAGTTACTGTTGCCACTTACAACTACACCCTTGCAGTAATTCCCGTTTTGTTCTAAAAAACGAGCCACTTTAGTAGGGATATCACCTAATCCGTCAGTGTATGTTATTAAAAGGTATGGCTCACCCAACAGTAATTCCTCAGAAAGTTCCATTGATTTCCCCCTTAATTTAGAGACAACATTTCGGACATTTCCTGTACGACTAGCATAGACGATCATAGTGTAATCAGCTCGATTTGAGAAACAATTTCCTTAACATCCCCTATAAATGTCTCATTATATTCAAGAACTGGCACACTTAAAAACCCTGCATCCATAATAGTTTGCTTTGCTTTTTCATCATGATCTATATTCACAATTTCTGCTTCAATTCCTACTCGTTGTAATTCAGATTTTACCCAAAGACATTTCGGGCAAATTGTTTTCGTATAAAGTTTCAAATAAATCCCTCTTTTCATAATATAAAAAGGCTTTCCCTTCAAGAGAGATAGCCTAAAATGGAAACGTTAAAAATACATAAAAATAGCTACGTCCCCATTTCTTAATCCCCGAAGAAATGATTGTTGTGTTTTATATAGGCAGGTCTCCTGGCTTTGCTTCACTCTCTGATTTCCTTCCCATGCGAAAGCACAGTGGCTTAAATCATCGTCAGCTTTACAGTTGCGGGGACAGCGTCGGTATTGTACCGAACTTCCCTATTAAACTACATATAGTAGTACCCGAATAAAACAAACACAATATATTGTTTTTCCAATAGAACTAAGTGTACCATCCTTCAAAATAAAAGTAAATCTAGATTAGAGACTTCTTAATAGTAAGATTATTCGATATTTTCCGCCAAATGATGTTAAGCAAGTTGATAGTTAGGCAGCTTAACGCTATAGAACAATAGTCCATCTATTATTTCAACAATAATAGACAACTGATAAAGAAATATGTAACACTATGTATTTCCTTAATCAACTAATGTTAAAGATTAAAGTCCGTTTCTTGCCTTTCTTATGCAAGAAATAATTATGTAAATACCTTTTTGGAATATAACATCAAAAATATAGAGGCATAAGCTACTACTAATAATCTTTACATAAAAACAGCCCTTATTCCGAAGAAGAATAATAGACTGTTTTAATTTTGATTTTTAATAAATCCTAACAAATTATTCTATACCGAATAAATAGAGACAAATCCTTATAACTGAGGATAATAATTTATATAATCTAATTGCTGTTATAAGATTATACTCTCTTTCACAGTCTATTAAACTATCATAGACTTCTTTCACTTTACCATTTTTCGAACTATAAAAGAAACTATTTTTAAATAATCATTTTCCCATTTGTAACATATTATATCCCTTAAGAGGAATATTCCCAATCAAGATTTCCGACAGATATCAAAGCTTACCTATTTAAATGTTTCGCACATCCATCTATAAAATTTTTCCTTCTCTTCAAATTGTGGATAATGAGCTGATTGCTCGAAAGAAATAAATTCTTTTTTATCCGCTTCCATTACATCAAAATAATTTTTTGCTGCATTATATGAAGTCATAGCGTCGTATTTACCCATTACAAAATAAAAAGGTAACTCAAGTTTGGTAACTATCTTAGGTAGTGGCTTATCAAAAACCTCTTTAACAAGTTGTGCTTGTGTCTTAGCTATTCCATTGTTATAGCGAATAAAATCCAACAAATTATATTCACGACTTAATAGTATATCGCCATCCGACATATTAATAAGTCTTGTAGCGCCGCCGTACTTCCCTACATAACCTCTTGGAGCCGCTGACTCTCCAGCATGTATTTTTTCAGCGATTCCCTCTAAGTATTTCACATCTTCTGTATTTCCGGCTTTTTTCGCTTCACTTATTGTATAATTCAAATTATCTATTTCACTTTCTTGCATATTACTCACCTGACCAATTCCAATATAGGCTTCATATTTTTCTGGAGCTTTATAAGAAGCCCTAGTTGCTAGGTATGTTCCATAAGAATGGCCTATTAATATTACTTTCTCTTTGCCAAAACGTTGGGAAATATAATCTGTAAGTGCTATTAAATCATCTACAAGTACATCTGCTGTTAAGTTAGAATAATCCTCATTAAACTGATACGATTTGCCGCTTCCTCTTTGATCGTAATTAACGACAGTGAAATCCTTTTCTAATAAGTCTTCGTACTTGGTATAAGGAATTTCGGACATACTAGGTCCCCCGTGTACATATATAATGACCGGGTTATTTTGATTACGACCTCTAATCATGATTTGCTGTTTGGTACCATTGATCTCAACTTGTTCTAGAACGTTAATACTGTTATCCCCTTTTATATTCGAAGTCCATGTAGGCCTGAAAAGTGCGATTACCAGTATTATAATAATGAATACACCGACATATTTTATTAATCTCTTTAAATTTTTCATCTAATCCCTCCTCATACTCAATACTCTACAAATGAAAAGTAATATATTGTAGTGCCGGTAAGTCACTAATAAGTCATAAATAAAACGACAAATTATGACCTTTGACTAATATTTAAAATAAGGGGCTGCAATCAAAAAAAGAGTGTAGATAAAGTTTACATCGACTTTATCTACACTCTTTTACTTAATGTTTCTTATCTTCTATAAGACTCTCTCCCATGGCTTTATTAATAGCGGAAGATCTGTTTTTTACATTCAATTTCGAATAAATGGAAGAAACATAATTTTTCACAGTACCCATGGAAAGAAACATTTTTTCTGTAATGTCTTGATTGGACAATCCTTGGGTTAAACATTTGAGAACTTTTATTTCTTGATTATTTAAATCATATGGATGATTTATAGCGTTATGGTCTTGATCCGAGTGTGAGTTATGATTTAATTGGATCTGACCGAATACCTCTTTTGCTAATTGTTGAGGAATGAGGGAACCTCCGTGATAGACCATTTTAATTCCCTGAATTAAAAATTCTGGATCAACAGCCTTTAATATATACCCCTCTGCACCAGCGTTTAATGCATTTAAAACGTGAGTAACATCTTGAAAAGTAGTTAGTATTATCACTTTTATATGTGGCCAACGTTTTTTTATTTCATCTGTTGCCTTTACACCATCCATCACTGGCATTTGAATATCCATTAATAGAATATCAAGATTTTCCCTTTCGCATAAAGCAATTGCCTTTTCTCCATTTTCCGCAGTTCCAACAATCTCAATGTCAGAAATACATTCAATTACAATTTTTAAGCTTTTTCTTAAAATCTCTTGATCTTCAACTATTGCTGCTTTAATCACCATCATTAAACTTCCTTTGCCATTGGTATATTACATGTTATTCTCATACCATTATTCAATTTAGTATAAAAGTTAACTGTCCCAGCTAATGCTGATACTCGATCTTTCATTGAGCGTAATCCAAATCCTAAATTCAATTCCTCACAACCATTTCCATTATCTTCAATAAGAATAATTAATTCTTCTTGTTTAAATGAAATATTTACTTTAATAAAAGTTGATTGTCCATGTCTTTTCGCATTTGTAAGCCCTTCTTGTATACAACGAATAATAACAAATTTTACTCTTTCACTAACTTTGGTAGCTTCACCTTCAACATTCAGTTTTATATCTGTTGCTGTATGTTTCATAAAATCAGCAATCAATTCTTTCACCGATTCAACAAGAGTTTGATGATTCATTGGCGACATATGGTGAATTGTTTTTCTCACATCGTTCAATCCATTTCGTGCTAAATCTGAAATCTCCTTTATACTTTTTTCTGCTTCTTTTTTATCTGCTCGATATAGAAAAGGAAGTGCATCTAAACTTGTTATGACTGATGTAAAAATATGGCCTACTGTATCATGTAAATCTTGAGAAACTCTATTTCGTTCCTCCCTAATTGTTAGTTCCTCAATCTTTTTCGAATAATATTCCAAATCCCTATTTTTCTCTTCAATAGAGGCAATTAACTCTTTATTAGCGTTATTGACAATAGTCATCCTACCTAAGCAAAAACCAATACCATAAAAAATAATTGTGTCAATAAAAAGTGCAAAGAAATCCTTATTAATGAAGAGACTGCTGGCCCATGTACCAACTACTAAGAAAGGTCCTAACCAAATTAATGGCTTAACTTGACAAGCATAAGCAATAGTTAAGATAGGCACGAGTAGAAAACTATAAGTTACTGAAATTTCATGCTGACTTGATAAGTAAATAAACAAAGAACCAGTTAACAATACCTCGGTCATTAAATAATATTGGAACTTTATAAGCCCGGGTCGATAAAATAGATGGGGTATTATATAAGAACAACTAGCCCATAAAAGTAAAATCCACTTTTCTGAACCAATCGTACTAATGAATATCGCATATCCATTATATGTAAACCATATCGTACGCATAAGAAATAAAAAATAGTCCAACCAGTGCCATTTCCTTTGATCTATTATTGCTTTCATATTTTTATACTCCCATCTTTGGTGTCTATACCATCCTATAACTAATTATTTTCGAATTATAATTGGTGATGATAAATTGAACTGCACTACAGCTTCAAAGGAGCCAACATTTTTCTATTCTTCTTGTATGTATTTGGCTATATACAGCTACAATTTTTTACAGAAGATTATCCATTATAGATACATTTTTAATTAAAATAAATTTACAACCTTATAATTTTTCATTTTTTAATTATACCATTTCCTTCCTCAGTCACCAGTTAGTTTAAGTGAGATATTGTTGGCTTACTATGTAATTGATGTTGTTGTTTAAAAAATTCTCTTAATGTGGTGAGAATAAATATAAATTCTCCATCAATCAAACCGGTATAATTCACCTATTAGCAGAAGTAATAAATCTATTTGTGTTCGTAATTACCACTGACGCTTTATTTTCGCAAAAAATCAATTTACTGAATCAAGATAAAATACATCTCTAAGGTGCATGTTATTTGTCCTGAATAAGATTTGTTTAATCAAATAGCTTTTGATGTGAGAATCTGTAAGGAAATCTCCCTCATAATAATCCCACCCTCCTTCTAATTTAACTAATCCATATTTATCGAAATCCCATGTTCGAAGATCTAAAACTCCTGATTGTGCTTTTGGAGCTTCTCCTAAAGGCTTTGTTCTTATTGATTGATTACAGATAAATAAACTGAATAACATTAATAAAAATACCGTTGAGATAAAAATTCTTTTATATTTTTTCATTACTACAATTTCCTTAGTTTTTTGAGAATTTTATGAGAATTATTTTATATAATAGATCAGTATCTATGTTAATAAATTTTTCCATTAATCGGAATGTAATCCAGCAGTTTTGACCTGTGAAATGAGATGGATTAAAAAAATACAAGGGGCTAGAAAAACTATGATGTTTGCAAAAAAAAAACCAAAGAATTTTAATTACTTTTCTGAGACAAACTATTCAGATATCCAAACAAACGAACGCTTTCAAGAAAAATTAGATTTCCTCGCATTGACTAAAATTAGAAGAGACTCAGTAAGCTTTCTACGTTCTATTTACCAAGATAACCGTAAAGACATTTTAGATAAATTCTATAATCGGTTATTAGAAATTCCTGAGTTTAAAAATGTTATTAGCACACATTCGACCATTGATCGTTTAAAAGGCTTATTTGATGCGCACTTCATTAGCTTATTTGAAGATGAGTTAAATATAGAATATGTATTTAAACGTCGTAAAATTGCCTTTACACATGCACGTATTGGGGTATTACCAAACTGGATGATTTCAGCGTACACATTATTTAACCAACTAATCATCCCTTTAATTGTGTCCAACCTATCACATAATCAAGAAAAAATGCTTAATGTCCTATTAGCTTACGATAGCTTAGTAACGATTGATCAACAAATAATCGTAGAAACATATATTGAAATTCAAGGAAGCTCTGTTGTCAACGGTTTAGGGGAAATAATATTGTATAATACACAGCTTGACACCATCAAAGAACTTGTGCAATTTCAAGATGTACAACAAGAGGATATTATTGCTGCGAATAATTCAATGCGTGATTTAAATGCAAACATTGAAGAAGTTGCTACTTCTATCGGTGATATTTCTGATGATACAAAAAAGGCTTTAGAAGAGTTAAATCAAGATTTAGAATCATTACAACATGTATCATTTATTTTACAAACAACAGACAAGGGTCAGAAAATGATGCAGGAGGATATTAAAAGTTTAGTAGAACGTGTTAGTAGTGTAGCAAAACTAATGGAACTTATTAAGGGTATCGCCGATCAAACGAACCTACTTGCATTAAATGCATCGATTGAAGCAGCTCGTGCGGGTGATGCTGGTAAAGGTTTCGCTGTTGTAGCAGAGGAAGTCCGTAAACTTGCGGATGGAACGAAGACATCTGTTCAGTCAATTAACACTGATATTCAAGAGTTATTACACATCACGAACAATATCAGTACGTTAACAAATCAGTTCTCACAGGATCTACACAAAGGCGTAGTAGATACGTTACATATTACAGAAACTCTTACAGAATTAAATAAAAACCTACAGCAACAAGGAACACGCTTTGAAGAAATCGCCTCAATTGCGAAAGTACAGGCCATATCTGCATCTAATATTACAGAGAGTAACAATAATCTCACGGAGAGCATGCAGCAAAGTAAGAAAATTGTCTTCGATACAGGCTCTGCAATATATAAGTTAAGTACAATGATTGAGGATTATCGTTCTTCGACCATTTCGAAAAACTTCATTATAGGGCAAGAAGATATTATTGAACTAGCAATTACGGATCACTTATTATGGCGATGGAGAATATATAATCTGTTACTTGACTTTGGGTCAATAACAGAGCAGGACATTGGCTCCCCTCGTGATTCACGTCTTGGTGAATGGTATTATGGCGTAGGTAAAAAGTTGTTTGGGAATGAACGTGCTTATATGGACTTAGAACGACCATTTATTTATGTACATGATATAGCGAAGAAAGCCGTACAAGCATACAATCATGGTAATAAAGTAGAAGCCGAAAAGTATTTAACAGAAATCACCAAAGAATCGTACATCGTAATCGAGAATTTAAGAAAGCTAAAACAAATTCTTGTGAACGAGAAACAGCAATATCTTAATTAAATGGGTTTCGAACCCCTTCAGTATCAAATCTTTATGCTAGTTTAGCGATTATTATTTTAGAATGATACTTAAGTCAAAATTTTTAAAAATCATCACCAACTTTTTTTCTCTTCATATTCTATAGCATCATATTGAATTTTGAGGGGGAAACATATGGGGATTGAATTCACAGCTCTCCATTGGATTTATGTTGTTTTTATTGTGCTTATCATTGGATTTATGGTTAAACGTCGCGATACCACCCTCATTTGTGTACTAGGTATTTTCATGCTGGCGATTGTTGCTACTGGCGATTTAACTTCATCCATTAGTGGTGTTTTTAACAGCTTTATTTATGCCATTACAGAGCTGTTATCGACCATTCTTATTATTTCTATTATTGTTGCCATGAGCCGGGTGATGATGACTTCTGGTATTAACGAGGTCATGATTGCTCCGTTTACAAAAATCATTAAAACACCTGCACTTGCTTATTGGACGATTGGTCTATTAATGATGTTTATCTCCTGGTTTTTCTGGCCTTCACCTGCTGTCGCATTGTTAGGAGCGGTACTCTTACCTGTTGCGATTCGTGCGGGTCTCCCAGCTCTAGGTGTAGCAATGGCTATGAATTTGTTTGGACATGGGATTGCACTATCGAGTGATTTTGTTATACAGGGGGCTCCAAAGCTTACTGCGGATGCAGCGGGGATTTCAGTCGGTGAAGTTGTTTCAGCCAGCATCCCTCTCGTTATCACTATGGGGGTTGTAACGACAATTGCTGCTTATATTTTTTTAAGACGAGATATGAAACGAGGAACTTTGCTGCTAAACACCTCCAATGATACAGCAGACAACATGGAGCAAGTAACAGTGAAAAATTTACTGTCTGTTGGACAAAAATGTTTCTTTGCCGTGCTTATTCCAATCGCCTTTGTACTAGATGTTATCGCAATGTCAGTTTTCAAGCTACAAGGTGGGGATGCTACTGCCTTAATCGGTGGGACTTCTGTTTTTATCTTACTTCTGCTTAGTGTTGTTGCACATAAAAAAGAAGGGCTTGAAAAGACTACAAGCTATTTGATTCAAGGATTCCAATTCGGCTTTAAGGTTTTTGGACCCGTAATTCCAATCGCCGCCTTCTTCTATCTTGGAGATGCCGGCTTCACACAAATTATTGGAGAACACTTACCAGCTACCTCCCATGGCATTGTCAATGATCTCGGTGTTGGTCTTGCTGCAGTAGTTCCATTAACAAAGGAAATCGCGGTCATCACTTTAGCTGTTGTTGGTGCCATTACAGGGTTAGATGGCTCTGGCTTCTCAGGCATTTCCTTAGCTGGCTCTGTGGGCAGTTTGTTTGGCAATGCAATTGGTGGGGGTACAGCAACCTTAACAGCCCTTGGGCAAATTACTGCGATTTGGGTTGGTGGGGGTACACTACCACCAATATAAGACATATAATTAAGACCACCCATCATCGAGTGGTCTTAATTGGCAAATTTCTAAAAATCATTTCCATGAATAATTCAGGATTGTTATCAAATCCTTAGTTTTTCTTTTATTAATTTATGACCTCTTTAAAGCCTATTCGATGTATGATAAGACGATAGCCAGAGTATCCTTCTTCATCCAGAAACTCCTCAAATTCTCCATAGACAATTATAGGTGTATTGTTTTTATATGCGTGCTGCATGTTTCTGATAATTTTTTCTTTCACGTCAGGGTTAGCGCCCTGAAAGTGACAATTTATAAGCTCAGAGTATTTACTTAGATAAAAAGATAGAGTGCCATCACTATGTTTTTCGAGTCCATCTGGAGGATTACCGGCTGTCCACAATAGAGTATTACGCATTGCATAATAAGCTTTCTCCATTCCTAGTTCTGTAAGCAGCACCTTTGTATATTTATCTTGATCCTCAAAAGTAGAGTCCAGCTCTAACGTATCAAGACGTATTGCTCCTACGTTGTCATACTTTTCAAAACTAGAATCTTCTCCGTCTAAAATGTCCGACTCTTTAAGTTCTACTACAGTTGATTGATTTTCTCCGATAGCAGTATGCTCAGGTGGTATCATATAATCTGAGCCGCCCCGTTCCTCTAATCGTTCTTTCGCTGCCTCCAGGCTGTCTTCACTGAACATAGACTCTACCTGTTCTTGCGTATAAATTTCCTTTTCAACTTCACCCATAGACTCTTCTTTTGTCCCAGAACTACACCCTGCAATAACTATAAATAAAAGTGCGACAATTGTTATAACAACACTTTTTATTTTCATATTACATACTCCTCCCTCTAGTTCATTTTGTTCGAACTCTTTTAATAATACCTTAAACAAAATTTATTTGGATAACTATTTCCATTTACCATTTCAGCAAATTATCTAACGATGGTTCCCTATGTACTACTCAGGGTAATTTTGCTTTGAGTAAAATCCCATTCATTGAACCAGTTATAAAACAGTAATAGACGCCCTCTATTTTCTGTACCTACTATATGTAATGATTTACTAGACTTCATATTAGAACGCTCCACAGCCTTACTATACCCCTGCAAATACGGCTCTTTTGATATTTCTAGCAAATTTCAATATTATAAATGTGGGAGATAGATAAAATATTAAATGGAGATAATTAATGAACAAACTAGAACAAACAACCCAGGAATTACTGGAAGCTGGTTATACGGTTGAGGAAATTAGAGCAGCCTTTGAGGAAGTCATTGAACAAGCTAAACAGTCCAATACGGAACATAAAACAGATAACTAACACAGTTGTCTGCTTTTTATTATATACACCTTATATAGATTCGAATAAAATGGAAAAAAAGGAGGCTTTTGAAGTGAAAAAATCAACGATTCTATTTAGCGTACTTGTATTACTATTAACTTTCAGCATGGGTGCGTATGCTGCAACAAAGTATAATTTCACTTTTGATGGAAAGAAACAATCTGTTGATGTTCAGATCATCAACAAAAAAGCATATGTACCATTAGATGCTATTGCGGGATTATACGGTGGAAAGGTTACTTATGATAGTAAATCTAATACTTATGCAGTTACATCAAATGCTACTGGATCAACTACAACTACTACTCAATCTGATTTGTCAAAAACAATTGATAATTTAACAGTTAAAATTGATAAAGTTGTGCAAGATTCTGATTCATTAAAAATTTATGTTACATATGTAAATAACACAAATGATAAAATTAGCAATGGAAGCGATCTATCTAAGATTGTCGCAAATGGAAAACAGTACAGTTATAACTCTAAATTCAATTTTGAAAGATATTATAAAAAAGAAAATGTTCCTCACGCTGATACCTATATTGAGCCTGGCGTAACTGCTGAAGATGTTATTTTCTATGCTCCTGTTGATGCTGATTCAATAAATATTTTAATTCGTGCTAACTGGACAGATTACAGATTTAATAATGTAAAGATTACAAAATAAACTTTCTTTTTAGAAAACACGTTCATAGTAATTTTAATTGTTTTAATTACAAAACAGATAACTAAAAAGGTTGTCTGTTTTTTTGTATGTACTTTTACCTTCGAATTTCCTAGAATGGAATACAAAAGGAGGTTATTAGCATGAATTGGTTAAAAAAATTATTTTCTAAAAAACAACCAATTAATACACTTGTTGAAAAACAAGAACCTAAGGAGGAGATTGAAGCACAGGAAGAACATGAGCTTGGTCCTATAAAATTAAGAATGAACAAGCCTCCCACAATTACACTTAGAGCAGAATTTAATGAGCCTAAACGGATAACTGATAACGATAAAGAATATTTAAAGTATACAAAGACACGAAAATTCGTTACTGATTTTACTGTATTGGATTTTGAAACAACAGGACTTGATGCAGAAGAAGATTCAATCATTCAAATAGCTGCAGTGAAATATAGAAATTTTGAAAGAATAGATGAATTTTTCACATACATAAATCCGATTGAAGATATACCAGCAAAGATAACACGTATCACGGGAATAACAAATGAAGATGTAGAGAACGCGCCTTATATATTTGATAAGATATATGAATTAGTGGAGTTTTTAGAAGGCGAAACAATTGTAGCTCACAATGCTCCTTTTGATATGAAATTTTTACTTACAAATATTAATAATATGAAAAAATTATCTTACATAAAATATAGAGTTATCGACACGTTATCACTTTCTCGTAAATATATTGACTTTACGAAAAATCACAAATTGTCTACATTGAAAAGTTTTTTAAAATTGAATCATTTAAAATCTCATGATGCACTACACGATTGCTATGTAACTGCTGAATTATATAAGTATTGTTATGAGCAAAGTTTAGTCAAAAATTAAGTCAATCAAATGAGTGGCTTTTTTATTAGAATTAGACGATTTTTATTATGGTAAATAAGTATAGGTATGGTTAAAGTTGTTATTATAGGTTATTAAAAGAAATAAACTTAGACAATTTTAAGGAGGATACATAAGTGGTTAATTTGTTGAAAAAAGGTTTTATTTATTTAGCGTTAATGCTGTTAGTACTAGGTAGCTTTAGTATGGAAAGTGCTTCAGCCGCAGAAGTAGTGGATTATGAAGAAGGCGTAACTAATTTAGATAATACGTCTGAAAATAGTGCAGTAGTAGGAAGTAGGTTATTAAAACCTGAAATAGGTTGGAAAAGATATGACGATTCTAATCCATTAATAATAAAAAATAAAATGTTCTATCAATCTCAACCAAATAGAGCATATAAAAACGGTCAATCACCAGGAAATTCCATAGGAACCTATATTAAATTTGATTTTATAGGCACAAAATTTCGTATAATAGATGCACCACACCAAAATCGCGATAAAAATACAAAAGTTACAATTGATGGAGAGATAGTAGATTATTATTCAGCTTATACAACTAGTTCTTCTATCCCATGGCAAACTTTAGTATACGAGAAAAGTGGTTTATCAAATACAAAACACACTGTTTTAATAGAGAAATCCGATGATAATTCTTATTTAGCCTTTGATGCTATTGATGTTGATGGCATATTGAGAGCTCATGTCGAAGTAGAAAAATCAATTACCTTAGACAGAAATGTGTTAGAGTTGTTAGAAGGTAGCCAAGATAAATTAACTGCTACAGTTACCCCAGATAGTACTAAAGTAATTTGGACATCAAGTGATGAATCGATTGCTACTGTAGATCAGAATGGGAATGTAACTGCTATTAGCGAAGGTACTACAATCATTACATCAACAATAGAAAACACAGATATTTCAGCTACAAGTACGGTTATTGTTAAAAAACCAGATAATGCATTTTCAAGTGCTATTCTTAGTATTACCTTGGTGAATGGTATTACTAAAGAATATGATGTAACGAATACAGTTTTAAACAACTACTTAAATTGGTTTGAGAGTGCCCAAGGTTCATCAACATTCAAATTTTCAAAAACAATTTCACCTTATAAAAAGGTAACAGAATATGTCGTTCATGATAAGATTACTTCATTTGAAGTAAGAGAATACTAAACCATAAAAAGCCCAGGCTCAAATTAATTAATTGAGTACCTAGGCTTTGGTGTGTATTTGAGGAATGGTGCATCTTAACCCTTTATGCAGAAGGGAAAAGTTGCACCTGAATTATTATATCAATTCAAGTAATTCGATGAAATCCAACAAATGGTTTAATAAGAAATATAATCATATTGTCTTGGATAATATACATTTTTAACTAAGTTTATCCAATTACTAAAAAAATCTTAATTATACTTGCCTGTTCCTATTTTTATTTATTATTACCAAATTAAAAACTAAAGCTACCCGTTTGCTCAATAAGGTAATTTAAAAATATCAGACTGACATTACATCTTTACTCGTACTATTAACACTCTCCATAGATATAGTAATAGCTTAAAAAACCAGTAAAACAGAAAAAAATTAAGCAAAAGTCCAAAAGAACTAAAGGTAAAAACCCATCCACCACGATTTACAAAACTCTCAGCAGGAAAACCAAAGTGATGATACCCATTACTATCGACTTGATAACCAACTGCTGGTATGAAGGCAAAAATAACAGTTGAAATAAGACTTAAAATATATAATTTCTTATTAGTGGAGGTCATTTTATTTTTGGGGCTTAATAAGCTTACTAATACTAATACAATTAACCCAAAGAGTAATAATAAATTCATCGTTTCTATCCCTCCCTAAATAGTATTTCACCATAAAATTTTCGTTAAACTAATCTGCACCGTTAGATCACTTTATTTTGAATTTCAAATATTTAAAAGATACCTGTAGCTAGAACACTACTCTATTAGTGTTCTAGCTACAGGTATAGATATTACAAGTCTTAATCTTCTATTATATATTTTTCCCCCGCTATATTATAGTTAAATGTTATTTCATCCGATACTTTTGCTCCTATTTGTTGACCAGCAATTACAGAACCTACTACATTATGACCAAGTAGCTCTAAGCTAACTCCTTTTTTAAAATTATAAAAACTTTTATTATAATCAGTTTGTATCCACGTTGTTGGGAACCCTAAACTATAAGAACTAACATTATTTATAGATGAAAACGCTTTAGTTGATCCACTTCCAGTATAACTATACTTTACATCAACAGTAACAGTTGTAGGTTGAGTAGCAGCTTTTAGAGCATTCCATGATTTCTTTATTAATACTTCAAGTCTATCAGTTGTGGATGAAGAATCTGCCGCCTTAGTAGTAATCATCTGATTTGATAGAGACATGTATTCTGTATCTATATTAACAATTTGTGGGTTTTTATTTTCTTCGTCTAATTCTTTTACTGCTTTTTCAAAATCTTCTATTGTATCGAAATTAACAAAAGGTATTCCTTTAGGTAATTCATCTACACTAATCAATTCAACAGACTCTGAATTGTTGGTAATGGCTTCTATTTCTGATAATACTTCTGCGGAAAATTTAGTAACTTCCGATGCGGATGCTTTTTCTAAATTTGAAACCTGTAAAGGAAGTGCAACTGTACTTACTAAAAGTGCAGATTGTACATATTTCTATGACCCCTGTCGTTTTATATTTACTATGTAATATTACTTACCCTCGAGTTAATTTCATCCTATCATTCCTTAAAGTAGAAATTCAATTGGATGTTTACGCCATTATTTGACGTTCATCATGCCAATTTCTGACGGAATTAATTATTTATTTTAAAAATCACGCCAAATCACGCCAAGGTACCGCCATTTTTTGACGCTATTATAATCACTTCTTATAACGTAAGTATTATTTTAGATGAACTTTTCACTGAAACACTTGAATTTTTTATTTAATTCTGTTCTTATACTTAAATAACTTTCTTCACTAAAATGTCATATTTAGTATTATGATTTCAATAATGAATGACCAGCTCGGCTAAAAAATTACCTAACCGCGGAATCGTTGTGAATCATAAAAAAATTCAGCGTATTAAGCAGAAACTTGGTCTACAAAGCGTGAAGTTTACGAGAAAATCTCGCAAATATAGTACATACAAAGGTACTGTTGGAACGGTTGAGAAGAATCGTATTCACCGCTGTTTCCATACATCCATCCCCCATCAAAAATTAACAACGGATACTTCTGAATTCAAGTATTTCGTTACTGGAGAAGATGGAAAAGTAACCTTTAAAAAGGCTTATTTAGATGCATTTCTAGACATGTTTAATGGTGAGATAATTTCCTATCGATTATCTGAATGACCGAACGCACAAGCAATTCATGACGCTCAACTAGAGGCAATTGAACGGACATCAGATTGCCCTTATCGACGAACTTTTCATTTAGACCGGGGATGGGCGTATCAGATGAAACAATACGCAAATCTACTTAAAAACAATAAAACATTCCAAAGCATGTCTCGAAAAGGAAACTGCTTAGACAATTCGCCAATAGAAAACTTCTTTGACCCACTGAAACAAGAAATGTATTATGGAACTATCTTTACTAATTTTGAAGAAATAAAACAAGCGATTGATAGATATATCTACTACTACAATCACAAGCGAATAAAAAGTAAACTTGGATGTAGTCCAGTCATCTATCGTAAAAGATTGGCTGCATAAAAGAAAAACCAGAATGGAGAAATCCATTCCGGTTAAAGTCTAACTTTTGGGGTTCACTACATAATGAGTGTGACTTAATACATTGATTAATCAAATTCTATAACATTTTGCACTACCGATACTTTATAAACATCATTAGTATTTATTAATATTGTTTTAAAATGTTCTGTTTCAGTAAATGAATACCATGACTTTTCATTCAAGCCATTAGAAATTTCTTCTGCAAATGTTTCTTGTCCAATATTAGTCTTGATTTTATATTCTTCTTCGCGACTTTCGTCAAAGTAAAACTTTACTTTATATTCATAATCCATTAACCAACACCCCCCATCTACCTATATCATGGGACAAATGGGATTGAAGTAATCAATAGAAAATGAAGCATTATAAAAAGCCACACCTAGTTAGGCATGACCTTCATTTCTCTTAATGACCTGTTTAGTCTTCCAATGTACAACAAAGCTTATAATCGACACTACAATAGCTACTACATATAATGTAGATGTTAAATAATGTACTTGTTCAATTCCCTTATTAAGAATAAGCTTTATAAAAAAGAAAGTTGATACTAACATAGATATTACTGTAACCATATTAGAATATTTTACTTTGTTTTTCACACTCATTTATTTCACCACCTTCAAAATTAATCATAATGTACATGGAATGATATGTCACTATTAGGAATATGCAGGATAAAGTTTCTTTTCTATATCCATTACATACACCTCATTTTTACCTTATCATAGGATAGATGGAATGTATTGTTATTATAAAAGAGACTATCAATTTAATAGTCTCGATTACTTGTTTCCGACATACAGGCACCAGTAACCTGTTTATTATTGTAAAACGTTTCTTAGGAGCATTTCCGAACGCTTTTGATAAAACTTGATAATATCAATTTACAACTTTTTTTAGTGAACTTCGCTAGTGTTAGGAGATTCACTATATTGGATACTAGAAATTTCTATCTTCTACACAAACACAAAAACAACAAAATAAACTAATACTGTAGGAACTGCGTAAGAAGCTATGCCCTTTAAACTCCACTTCTCTTCATCAGCTGACCAAAGAAAAATAAACAATGTTATCATGGTAATCCCGAAAGCGTTCATAACAATATTTAATAATCCAATAATCCCCATCCCCTTTTCTATCCTTTACATTTAAATTAATATATTCTTCATACATTAAACACATGCTACCGCTTGGCTGTTTCATCAATTAATGCATTGCGTAGCACCTTATTGTGCGACATGGCAAACAATGCGAACTAGCTCATCTACTTCTCACAATACCTGTTGATTTTTGATTATTCCCCTCCCTTTTTTTGAAACGATATTAAAATTAACTTGTCTTATAGTAAATAAATTTATGTTCCATGAACTCCCCCTTTCAGGTACTGTAAATTGGTTCGTAGGAAGATACGACATAAACGTTCACTAGGTGTCATGTTGAGCCAACGCTTTACTAGGATGTTCAAAGCATCAGTCCTTTTACATGGATTAGAATGCTTGTACAAAATGGGACATGACTGCGCTATTTTGCGCAATCTTTTTTATAAACAGTAATGCCTCCTACTGTTAGGTCCTTTAATGTCACCTTTTTTCCGTATTCCCTTGACAGAATACTTTCAACGATTGGTAACAGTTTTCGAACCTTTTCTTCTGTCATTTTTACCGCTTTCATCACCCACACTCCTTTTTTATCAGAATATGTCGATTGGGCTTGTCACTTTCATACGTGGAACACCTAATTTATTAATCTAGTTCATTTCCGATATCATTCATTCTTTGCGCGCAATCTTAGCATATATATGTCCCGTCATCACACCAAAGAGTACCTGTTTTTTTATAACAAATTGAACATGCCTCACCTTCGGATACCGAATCGAACTCTTTATGATATTTGCAGAGAGTTCAATGTAAACGAGCACTGGCTTCGTACAGGTGAAGATGAAATGTTTATTCAACCTGAAACTTTCTCACTGGATGAATACGCAAAAAAAAGCAACCTCACAGAATTAGAGATTGCTATCATGAAGGGCTATATGGATCTTGATCGAGATGTGCGAGAAACATTGCTTAACCATGTGGAGCAATTATTCAAAAACCGCTCCGAAATAGCGGTAACAGTCGAAAATAAAATCGATGCTGAATTAGAAAGCTATCGTCAAGAATTAGAGGCTGGGCAAAAGCCAGGAACATCATCAGCTTCCGAAGGGCAAAGAGGAAAATTAGGTTAAACAAGAATAACACTAAAAATAAGTAATACAGCAAAAATTATATGAATGATATGCAATTTTAGTGCTATATATAAATTAAAGAGCAAGGCTCCTTTGTCTCGCTCTTTTCTTATTATTAGGAGTGAATACTGATGAAATGCGTCATCTATGTTCGAGTGAGTACAGATGAACAGGCCAAGCACGGATTTTCAATAGCTGCCCAGATTGAGAAATTAGAAGCCTATTGTGTTTCACAAGGATGGGAAATTGTTGAGAAGCCCTATATCGATGATGGGTATTCTGCTAAAGATTTAAACAGACCTCATTTCCAAAATATGCTTGATCGAATTAAACATGGGGGCATTGATGTCCTACTAGTGTATAAACTTGATCGATTAACTCGATCTGTGCCTGACCTGCATACTATCTTAGCAGAATTAGATCAATACGAATGTAATTTTAAATCTGCAACAGAAGTCTATGATACTACTAATGCTATGGGGCGTTTGTTTATCACCCTAGTGGCAGCTATTGCACAATGGGAGCGAGAAAATACGGCGGAACGAGTGCGCTTTGGATTAGAAAAGAAAGTGAAATTGGGACGCTGGAAAGGTGGCACCCCTCCCTATGGCTATAAGGTCATTGATGGTGAATTAGGGATAGATGAAGAAGAGGCTCAAATTGTAAAAGAAATATTTAAGTTAGCTAGATCAATAGGCTTTTACACACTAGCTCGTCAACTAACTAGTAAAGGAATCCCTACAAGAAGAGGCGGAGGATGGCATGTAGACAGTGTGCGAGATATTGCCAATAATCCTACATACGCTGGCTATTTAATGTTCAGCTCTAATCCCAAAGACATCAAAAAACCACCTCGCAAACGGGAGCTATTCGAGGGAAATCACGAATGCATTATAGATCGTGATGAATTCTGGGAGCTACAGGATTTGTTGGATAAGCGCAGGACCTTTGGCGGAAAACGTGAAACAAGCAATTACTATTTTTCTTCGATTTTAAAATGTGCTAGATGCGGTCACTCAATGTCAGGGCACAAAGTAGGCAAGAAAAAGAACTACCGATGTTCAGGAAAGAAAGCAGGAAAAACCTGTACTAGTCATATGATTTTAGAAAACAATTTAGTACAAACGGTATTTGCCCAGTGGGATGACTTAGTGGGTGGTCATTTTAAAAGTAATGAAGGCGAAGCCAACTTTCCTAAAGCACAGCTCTCCTCATTACAGCATGAACTGGCCTCCATACAAAAGCTTTTACTCAAGAAAAAAACCATGTTCGAAAATGATATTATTGATATTGATGAATTAATACTTGAAACTGAAAAGCTACGGGACAAAGAAAAAGAAATTCGACGGGAGTTAAAGAATATTCAGCAGCAGGACATTCGGCATCACGAGGAAATCAGATCCATTATTCGCAACATCGATACTCTTTGGTTAAATGCTGATGATTACGAACGGAAGCAATTAATGACGACCATATTTGAGCAAATTGTAATTGATACAAAGGACGATTATACGAGCAGTAAGCAAGCCAGAGAAATCATAATTGTTACAGCTAAATAATATGTCTTTTATTGGTGGGGGTACATTAATTCCTTGGGCGTTAATTCCTGCTGCTGCCATATGCAATGTAAGTCCATTTGAACTTGCAAGGCGTAATTTATTACCCGTAGTGATTGGTCTTGTTATTACGACGATTGTGGCGGTGTTTTTGATTTAACTATATTGAAAGGTATAAATAAACAATTTTGAGATGACTTTTGTAAATAACAGAAGTCACCTCATTTCTGAATGCTAATACTTCATATAATACTTCCCCACCCCCTCCTGAAACAACTGCTTAAGTTGGTGTTCACCAATCCCTAAAACATAAGCTTCAATCATAATTTGTTCCATTTTCTTAGCAATTTGCGGAAGGTTCGCTACCTGAGCTTCGGTGGAATTTTCATGAATCACAAATGCTTTTGAACGAGGCTTTATTGTAATAATGCCCCTTTTTTGTAACTCCTTATAACTTTTATGAACGGTGTGAAGATTGAGATTTGTTTGCCTTGCTAAATCACGAATCGAGGGTAGCTGATCACCATATTGCAAATTTCCTATCGCTATTGCTAAAAGCAACTGCTGTGTTAGTTGTTGATAAAATGGGATTTTACTCTTTATATCTATTTTTACGTTCAACTGTTTACGTATCCCTTCCTGTTCTTACGATCAACTATTTTATAAATTAACGTGATTGTACTTATAGTTACAATCATCAAAATAATAACTGCTGTAATCCATGGTGAAACATTGAACTTAAGCAAGCCAAAATGAAGTAGTGCAATGATTATCAATAAAGGTAATCCATATAGTAAGCTAATCAATACTGTCGGATTGGATTTAATAGCCTCTGATGGATTGGTCCAGTCAAGTAATGGATGTCTTCTATCGTAAAGTGGAGACAATAAATTATAGGAAAAGACTAATAGTAATGTCATCAATAAATACAGCATCATTATCATGTCATTTTTTTCAAATAGCATATAAATGCTATAGCTTACTATGACTGATAGTGTACTGATACATGAAGAAATCACTACTTTTGCCAAATATAATTTGTGTGGCTCCAAGGGCAATGTTTTGCTTGAAGAATAGTATTTCCCCTCTCTAGAATAGGGTGTTCCACTAATATTGTTCATACAGCTCAAAAACAAAATCATATAGACAAAAAGATAAGCTTTATTGTCAACAATCCAGTCAGCCTGTAGCATATTCATCCGAATCACAATTAGCAAAATTACTGTGCCGATTGGTGTCATAATGATACCTAAGATCGCTTGCATTTTAAAATAGGGTTCAGATTGAATAATCCAGTATTCTCGTTGTAAGTAATTACTCCAATTAGTATTTCTTCTCCAAACCTTAGCCGTTTTTTCAATTTTGCTCACAGACGAACCATATTCATAATACTTAGACCCAATGATTGTTATGGTTACGTTAAACAATAAAAAGCACAGTAAGAATACTATAGAGAAATAAAATACACTTTGAGCAGTCGTTAATGGCAATAATCCCGCAAGCCATGGCTGTTGCATTGCAAAACGATAGCCTATGTCAAGAAAATCTGATATGGAGGCAATTAATGATGCGATGGTAGATGTATCTATTTTCGCTAAAACAAGCTTAATTGCCTCTGCATTCTTCAGCCCCAAAAAGACTATTGGGAAAATGCCAATCCCTAAAATAAGTGTCATTCTAACCATCAAATACATGGCTATATTCTTAAAAATAGTACGAAAATGATTCAAAACAGATAAAATACATAGAAGAAATAAAGTGATAAAGATGTTTACCACAAGTAAAAATGCAATAGATTTTGCAGCAATTCCTATATTAAACTCTATTAATAAAATAATAAATGTTGGTATGGAGAGAATTCCTACTACCAAGATTGGTAGAGCTATGCCACTTACTA
Source organism: Lysinibacillus sp. FW301-JW8 (assembly GCF_058788755.1). NCBI lineage: Bacteria > Bacillati > Bacillota > Bacilli > Caryophanales > Bacillaceae > Lysinibacillus > Lysinibacillus sp. FW301-JW8. The sequence continues at coordinate 25,846 of NZ_JBYTBB010000027.1, read as the reverse complement.
TTTTCGCCATTACAATCCGCTTCACTGAAATCGGCAAATGAGCTAAGATAGAAAAATCACTTTGACTAAACACTACTGAAATCGCAAAATAGGAAATCAGTATATATGTGATACTATTCGATACTATAAAGCTGTAAAATAAAAACACCTCTGAGGAAGCAAAAAAATAAATCATAAAGATAAATGCCCAATACTGTAAGGCTATATAAATAAAGGCTAGCAATAAAAGCACTTGTACCAATGGTTGCTTTGGTTTTGTATAAACGGATGTTAAGAAAAATTTAATTAATGGCAAATTATCCTTCATTAGCTTGTTTCTCCATAAAAATAGTTTCTAGGCTTCCATCGACTAGCAGATTTTCTACAGATTCATGTAAAACGATCTTGCCATCCTTTAAAAAACAAATGGATCGGCAAATTTTCTCGGCAACATCCAACAAATGAGTGGAAAACAGAACCGTCCCACCATTCTCAACATATTCTTTTAGACAATTTTTAAAAGCAACAACTGCAAGTGGATCCAGTCCATTTAAAGGCTCATCCATTATAAGAATAGGCGGACTAATCGTAAAGGCAGTAATCAACGCCATTTTATGGAGCATTCCATAAGAATACGGTCCCAGTGGCTTATTTATACTTTTTTCCATACCAAAGACATGGATGAAGCTTTGTAGTTTTGCATCATCTGTCTTTTCATATAAGCTCAAAACAAAATGTATCCAATCATAGGCAGCTATATTTGGAAAAACATGAATGGTGTCAGGGATAAAATAAAATTGCTTTTTATAGTCTAGTGACTGTGATTTTGGTACATTATTAATCATCACTTTTCCAAAATCCTGCTCTACTAAGCCAGTAATACAATTTAATGTTGTTGTTTTACCTGCCCCGTTCCCACCTACAAACCCCAATACCTCTCCCTTTTCTACCTTTAATGCTACGCCCTTTAATACTTCATGCTGTCCATACGATTTCTGTAAATCTTCTATTAATAACATGCATTCATCACCATCCCTTTTAAAATTTCTTTTTCGCAATGAAACCATGCATGGTAGTAATCATTAATAGCACCAATAGTAGTGTTACGATAATATGAATGCTGTACCCTGCTTCCAAATTACCCGTCATCAGTATATTCGCTGCAGACAAACTATTACTAGCAGGATTTACAGCGTCAATGAAAGGATGTAATCCCGCGATAAAACGACAAATTAATAAGACAACGATACTTATTAGTGCAATAAATGCAGGACTATTAAAAAATGTACTTATCATCGCAACAAACGTTATGATGAATAACAGCCAAACACAATAAAATGCAAAAGCCCACATAGCTTGTGTCATAGGAACAGTAGTAAATAAATACGCTGAATAGCCATAAGATACTGCATAGCCAAGAGCTATACATATAACAGCTAAAATATAATGGATGATGATTTTACTATTTAAATATGAAGATATTGATACTGGTCTTGTTAGGATAAAGCTCATCATGCCATTTGCTTTCTCTCCTTGAATAATACTCATAGTGGCAACGACCAGAATAATAATGCCTAGCTGATCAAACTGTGAATTTAATGTAGAGGCAAGTACCTCCTGTCCTTCAGGCTTTGCCATAGTAGGATCAATTATTATACCTTCAATACCACCCGCTGATTGTAAAATAACAGGTAAATAATACATCATAATCGGCTGAGTTAGCCCTAGTAAAATAAATACGATTGGGAGCCACAATATTTTAAACTCCCTTGCCATTTGCTGTACTTCTTTTTTGCTTAATGCAATAAAAGCACTCATTCGCTTACACCACCAATTCTAAAAATATTTCTTCTAGACTTTCTTGAATACCCATTTCAAACTTTGTAAACATTACGTTTGAATCCAATCCGTGCTGTAACAATCGATGGGCATCACCTTCCAAATGATGAACATATATTTTATAGCCATCTCCATAGCTTTCGATTTTCTTCACATACGGTAAATGTTCAATCATTGTTAACCACTTACAATCTTGTTCACGTAACTTCACATAGATAGCTGATTCTTGATGGTACTCAATCAGCTCTAATTTTGTCGCATCCTCTATTTTGTGACCATTTTTTATGACAACAAAGCGCTCACAAATTTCCTCCGCATCGCTCAAAATATGCGTTGATAACAGAATAGTAGTTTCTTTTTTTATTTCTTTTAATAGATTTAACACTTCTCTTCTGCCTATGGGGTCTAGCGCTGATACTGGTTCATCCATAATCATTAAAGCTGGCTTATGCAATAAGGCTTGTGCGATGCCAAGGCGTTGCTTCATACCACCGGAAAATGTTCCCACATGCATATGTGCTTCTTTTCCTAAGCCCACCTTTTCTAAAAGCAGTGGAATCTCTCGCTGTAATTCATTTTTTGATAAACCAGAAAGTGTTCCCATAAAGGACAATGTTTCAAATGCTGTCATCCATGAGTAAAAATTAGGATACTGAGGTAAGTAACCAATTTGATTTCTCATAGATGAAATCTTTTGACCATCAAGAAGAATTTCCCCTTTATCTGCATTCAAAATGTCGGCAATGATTTGAATTAACGTGGATTTCCCCGCTCCATTTGGTCCAATTAATCCAACACACTCACTAGCATCAATGACCATTGAAAAATCATTCACGGCTGTTTTTTGTTTAAACTTTTTCGTAATATTTTTAATCTCTAAGCGCACGTTTATTTACATCCTTTCTACCAATAATGAAGTATAGAACAGAACCAATTGAGTTAAAGAACAAAATAATAATGGTCCACATCAGTATGTTTTCCCGCGTATCCCGGTGCCGATATAAATCGAATAAAGCAACAATGATTAGAACAAATCCTACGAATATAAATGGCAAAATGATTGGAAGTATACTTGCCCAATCCAGTTGGTCTAAATCATCAAAACCATAGTGTAATTTCATCCCTAAAACCTCCATTTATTATCATTATCGATAATGATAACAGAAGGTGTAAAAAATTTCATTACCTTTTTACTGTACATCTGTAAAAAAAATATATAGTATATTTATTGATAATGTTCTCATGTTGATAACATTTGATTGCTTCCCTTGATACCATCTGATAGGAGGTTCGTTTTATGCGGAATAAGGCAGAGACTTTAATGCACCCTGTGAGAATGAAAATTTTCCAAGCTCTGATGCACAATAAAGAAGAAGGTTTAAGCACATTGGAAATGATTTCTATTATAAAGGATGTACCTCAGGCTACTTTATATCGACACATCCAAATTTTGGCAGATGAAAATATCATAAAAATTGTGAAAGAGAGAAAAGTACGTTCTGTTACAGAGAAATTTTATGCATTAAATGAAGGAGCAGAAAAACTTAGTACGGAGGACTGGGTACAACTAACGATCAAACAAAAATTAAATTATGTTTCCAACTATCAATTAACTTTACTATCTCAATATCAAAATTATTTACATTCATTGGATGAAAAAGAAAGCACTGCTGATTTAGCAACTTTTTCATTTATTGATTTAACATTAACGACTGATCAATTCCAGAACTTTGAAACTGAATTAAACGATTTAATCATTAAATACTATAATATGGCCGACTCAAACAATGATGAGACAAAAACAATAGCTATAAATATTATCCCAAAACCTTAAGTATTATTTTTACGTAAAGAAATGGAGAAGATTTATGAAAAGAAGAAAGTCAGTTGAAAATACACGAAAATTTATCATGATTATAATTGGCGCCATCATCGCAGCATATGGACTAGAAGCGGTATTAATTCCGAACGATGTCATTGATGGTGGCGTGACAGGTATCAGTATTATGGGAGCACACCTCTTTGGTATCCCATTAGGCGTACTGCTCTTTGTATTAAACATTCCTTTTATTTGGATTGGCTATAAACAAGTAGGTAAAACTTTTGCATTGATGAGTAGTGCTGGGATAGCAGCTCTATCTATTTCCACTGTACTTATGCATGATGTTAAAACAATTTTAGGTCCAAATGATCCGTTATTAATTGTTTTATCTGGTGGTTTGCTACTAGGTGTTGGGATTGGGATTGTCTTGCGTAATGGTGGCGCTTTGGATGGCTCTGAGGTTTTAGCTGTGCTACTATCACGTAAGATTCCGTTTTCAGTCGGGGATATTATATTATTTATTAATGCCTTTATTTTCTTAGGGGCAAGCTTTATTTTTGGCTTAGAGAGCGCATTATACTCCGCTTTAACATACTATATTGCAAAAAATGTTATTGATATTATTCAAGTTGGTTTAGAAAAATCCAAAGATGTTCGAGTAGTCAGTGCCAAATCAGAAGAGATTGGGGATGCAATTCAAGCTCGTTTAGGACGCGGTGTTACATATACAAAAGGTCGCGGCGGATTTTCCAATGAACCCACAGATATTTTAAACTGTGTTATTAACCGTATGGAAGAAAATAAACTAGTGTCAATTATCAAAGATATCGATGAAAGTGCCTTTGTCGTTATTTCGGATGTTTCAGAGGTACGGGGCGGTAACTTCAAAAAGCGAGATATTCACTAAATCAAGAACTTATTATCCCTTTCGTTATAATGCGAAGGGGATTTTTTATTGACTAAAAAACTTCAATATCTTGCTATTACGTTAGAAAGGACTTATGTTTTCGTTCACATGCAGTTATACTTTGTTGTACAAAAACATGGAGGAAAGCATTTTAAAAGAAAAGAGTGAAAACATAATGAAGGATAAAAAAAACATGGAAGCGGCACAGAATAGTGGTAGCAATCAACATCATGTAGAAATGATGACAGACGAAAGATGGCAAGCAATCATTCATAATGATGCAACATACAATCATCAATTTTTCTATGCTGTCGAAACGACCAAAATTTTTTGTAAGCCTTCATGTAAATCACGTGTACCTAAAAAAGAAAATGTACGAATTTTTCTAACAGCAGAGCAAGCCCTCAATGAAAACTTTCGTCCTTGTAAACGCTGTAAGCCAACAAACGAAAATCTGCCTGATTGTGAATGGATTGATCATGTTACTGAATACATTGATAAAAATTTCGCTGAAAGGTTAAATCTTGAATTATTAGGGATGATTGCTCATGGTAGCCCCTTTCATTTACATCGAACATTTAAAAAGATTAAGGGGATTACTCCTGCTGAATACATTCAACATATCCGATTAAAGGCTGCTAAAGACTACCTGATTGAAACAAATAAATCTATTACAGATATATCGATAAGTGTAGGCATCTCTAATTCAACTTACTTCATTACCCTATTTAAAAATAAATTTGGTTATACACCAGTACAATATCGAAAACTCTATCAATCGCGCGAGAAAAAGGAGAGATGAACAATGAACAGCATTTATTGGTCTTTACTTCAACATAAGGACTGGCATTTCTATATCGCAGCAACGTCCAAACATCTTTTATACGTTGGATCACAAAATCAACCTTTTGTAGCAGTAAGTGAATGGGTGAAGAAAAAATATCCTAAAGTTACACTAATCGAAAGTACAGCTCTACTTGCTCCTTATTGTGATGAAATCATCGAATATCTTGAAAGAAAACGGACAGAATTTACATTTTCCATTGATTACAGGGGTACACCGTTTCAGCTTTTAGTATGGAGAGCGCTAAATGACATTCCTTATGGACAAACAAAGACCTATTCAGATATTGCTCGCTCTATTAATAAACCCACAGCTGTTCGTGCCGTTGGTGCAGCTATTGGTGCAAATCCAATTTTACTAGCTGTTCCTTGCCATCGAATAATAGGAAAAAATGGCACATTAACAGGCTATCGTGGAGGGCTTGAAATGAAGAAAAAACTGTTAGAGCTTGAAAAATTATAGGCGATGATTTCATGTAAAGGAGGGATAATCTAAATGAAACAAAATGTAAGCTATAAAGACTCAAAGACCATTCTTATAGCTCATAGGTTTTTTTATTTTTGTAAGGTAAAAAAACACTATCTTTAAAAGTGTAATGGGTAGATTCCGTTATACATTCAAAAGAATAAAAAATTGGATCCTTATTAGCAAATTCTATGAAAAATTTATTTTATCAAAATTTTCCGATAAACCACTAGGATGTTCAACATTTTTAAAGTCTTTTTTTTCTAAGAATTCTCTTAAAGCAACTTTATTTATTTTGGTAACCGTTACCTTTTCGTTGATTTTTTGAAATCATTTTGTGGACCGTCCAATAATGCTTCGATTTCACTTTTGGTTAAATCAAGTGTGTGGTCTTCAATGAATTGTCCTTCTTTTTTACAATTTTTCAATTCACCTTATATTAACAATTATAGATCTAAGTACACAACTTAAGAATTAATTATAATTAGTTAGAAAAACACACATGGATTTATAATTATCTAAACCATGTGTGTTTACTTTAACTGAACAGGCCATCTATTATAAGTTTCGTAACCATAGGAGCGGGTTATTTCTCCTTCATTTACCTTAATTCGAATAGACATTCCATCTCCTACATTGGTATTGATAGAAAACTTTCCATTAAAAGTTCGTACCCTTTCTTGCATTCCCCTAATCCCCATTGAATCGGAAAGAATGATTTCATCCATTTTACATCCTACACCATCGTCAGAATAATTGATTTCAAAACCATTATCTGTTTCTAAGAGATGTATTTCGACAAGGTTGGCATGTGAATGCTTCAAGGCATTGTTCATTAACTCTTGGAAAATACGATAAATCATCAAGTTTAAACTCTCATCTTCTAAATAAAGACGTTCAATGGTGTAAATTAGAACAAAATCAGCACGTTTATGAAATTTTTGGATAAGTTTCTTAAGCGCTGCATTTAATCCTAATGTATCTAATAGTGGAGGTTTTAAATTTTCACAATAACCTCTTAAATCAGTCAACGATGCAATCATATGGTCATGTACTTTAGATAGGTTCGTTTGTATATTTGTTGTTTTCTTTGCATGAATCACTTCATACATTTCTCTAGCAATATGGAGCTGCTCTTGTAAAATCGTATCATGAAGTTCTTGCGCTAATTGATACTTTTCTTGCTCAAATCGTAGCCAAAGTAACTTATTGAGCCAAGGCACCTGGTTATTATCTGCTTCCTTCATCTGCTTTAATTGTTCTAAAAGTTCTTCCACCATTTTAGTATTTTCTATAAAATTATTTAAATATAAAAGCAATAATTCTAGCCATAATAATTCCTCACCCTTTAGATAGATAGATTTATTATGATCTACGACTAGTATTCTTTTATAATTTACATCTTGGTGAATAAAAGCAATATAAAAATGCTCCGTTTTCTTTATATCCCCCAAGCATAGTTCCTCTAGCAAAACTTCATCAATTTGATTTTGTGTATATTCTATTGATTTGCTTAATGAAGTAATTTGTTGTGTTTGAAAACCATAGGTAAGTACGTCAATGTGATTAATCTCAAGATGTAAAGCAACCTCTAGAACAAATTTCTCCAATAAGTCTTCAATCTTAACGACCCTTCCTATATTATCAATAGTTGTATACATTCTATGGATATAATCACCTTTTGTTGAAAAAAGGATTTTTCGCTTATGATAATCTATTTTTTCTTTAATATAGAAAAGTGCTATTAAAGAGAAGAAGGAAAAAAAGAAAATTTCCGTCATTCTTGAAATAGCTATATCAGTTATCCAGTAGATACCAATTAATAGCCAAATTGTAAAAACAAATGAAAAATTAAAATAATGACGTAAGCGAGTTATATAGTACTCCATATCAAATATACGTTCAGTTAACTGTGTAAAGATAAAACTATAGGGTATTAACAATAGAAATAATGAACTGACATCCGCAGAGAGTACTTGTTTATTAAAAATTATTTCTGGTAATGCATATAGGAACAGAAATGGTAGAAACGGGATAATGATACTACTTAATAAGATTTTTAATTGAGGTGTTTTAAATTTAAAATAACTTATTCCCAATATACTTAGAACTATAGTTAGTAAAATGAAAAATATCCATAGAGTTAAACTGGAAAATATTGGATAGGTAAAAGGATAAAAAGTACTACATATACTTAAAAAAAAAGCAATCAAAGGCAATAAATAAAGCACTTTTATATTATTAATAAATATCCATTTTAAATTCAAAAACAAAAAGTATTTCTTTAGAAAATGAATTAGTAGTACTAAGCAAATTAGCATACTACTACGATTTATTATAATCCCCAAATTATCTAATCTACTGCCTGCTGCTCCTATACTAACATATGCCATTGAGACAGTTAGTATAAAAAATATAAGTAAATTCACTAAGGGGTTATTTTTTTGTTTAAAATACAAATATAAAGAAATTATAAAAGTTAAAATAAAGTAACAAGTTGGTGCTATTAGTATATAAAAAAATTGTTGAGGAATATCTAGTTGTTTTATGTGGATATATCTTAAATTACCGTTGGGTTTCTTTATCATTAGGTCATTGGCTGATCTTAATACGAAATCATACCTTATATTAGAAATATTATTAATTTCTTTTCCATCTACATTTATTATAATATCGCCAGGTTCAATTTGTTGTTTAGTAGCCCAATCTTTGTAATAAGAATCTACCACAAACCATTCTCCATTTTCTTCCGTTATCTCAATATTTATAAACGGCTTGCCATAAGTTAAATAAAGCAAGTAAAATCCAATTATTAAATAAATACTTATAGCAGGCCAAAACCACTTATTTTTAATATTATTTAGTACCAAAGGCGATTTTCTAAACACAACTCTTCATCAAATGAATCCAAAATTGCCTTCTGCTCAAGCTCTGTAACACCAACTAGAGAAGCCCTATTTTCTTTTAACAATGTAAGTAGCGACGAATTTTTTTCTAAATACTGAATCATGTTAATCATAAAATCTCCTCATTTCATTAGTTTTTATAGTTACACTTACAATTTTTAGAATGTCCAGTTGAGTTACAGTCACTATTTACTTATTATAAGGTATTAATATCCATAAATGTAACTATAGATACATTATACTTTCATTTAGCAATTTATATCAACATTATTTTCTAATAATTGCTAAAATTCAATATATTGTGAGTTGATTTCGCTAAAAACAGGATTTATCCTCTTTTTTTTACAAATTTACTTAGATACTGATATGAGTCTAGGTCCTTCTTTAGTCAATGTGGATTTGAACCATAGCAAATAAGCCATTGTAGAGACGCATCCCTACAACGGCTTTTCATTTTAGTGAACTATATTTTTCGCTTCATTTGTCGAATTAGATTTTTAGCCTCTTTTTCCACTCGATTAGATTCTGTAATTTTTTGTAATGCTTTGTGATAAGTAAAATCATCCAGTGAATTGTTTCTTAAATAGTCCATTGTTACAAGAGGATCTTTAACATAACAAATAGAAATAGCCCATGCGACAGCCATTTTAACATAATAACCATCATGCTTTATATCATTTATTATGGTCAAAACGCTTTCTATATAATGATGATCAATAAAATAATTTAATAGCATGACTACTCCAAAACGTACCTCATATTCTTTATTTGAAGAAAAATAAGGTTGTAAAAATGTCCATACACGCTCTTGATTATCCTTTGTAAATTTTAAGCCTGTACAAAAACTATCACATACCGACCAATTATCTATTTTCGGAACAAATGAAGATATATAAGAAAGGCGCTCCTCCGTATTTGCCTTTACATAACCAATGACCATCCCTTGTAGCATCACCTCTTCAAAAAATTCATCACTCGCGGTTTTTAAATAGGTCTGCCAATCTTCTTCCTTAGCAATGCTTTTAGCTATTTTTCGAAGCTCTGGTAACCGAACACCTAAAATATGTTGGCAATTTGGGATAAGTGAGGATGAAAACTTTTGATAATCTTGGTCAGCTAAATTTATGAGTTGTTCTCTTATCTGTTGATGCATCAATATTCTCCTATCATTTATTTTTTTATCATACTATAAAAAGTTAGTATTTTATAAAAAAATAAATGAAATAGCAAGATTTTAAAGTGTCTACAGAGAACTAATTTTTTCATATTTTAATCCACTAATAAGACATAAGGCCCCTACGACGACAACGGTGGTTGCGCCAAATAATGCATATTGATAGCTGTTCGTATAATTGGCTAATGCTCCTGCAAGTGAAGGACCTAGCATTTGTCCCAAAGCATACCCAGCAGTTAAATATCCTAATATTTGATGGCTATTTACCGGTAATATTTGTCTAGCTAATGTTGTAGCAACTGTGGTAATGCCCATAAAGGTTGCGCCAAAAATAAAGGCACTTGTATAAAGTGTTATTGTATTTGTTGCTAAGGCTGGTAATACAATGCCAAGCCCCTGAAATAGCATAGAAATCAATAATATCCTTACATAACCATAGCGCTGTGCCAGCTTTGACCAAACAATGCACGATGGAATTGCTGCAACTCCAACAACAAACCATACAAACGCAGCGTTACCATGAAAGCTTGTAGACTCCTCTGCAATGGATACGATAAATGTCCCTGTAACAATATAGCCTAGCCCCTCTAAGCTATAGGCAATAATCAGCCATTTCATCCATGTTGTAGGGGGTGCTTTCAGTGAAGCTTTGGCTGTACTCCCCTTTTGTTGAACACTTGGTGTAACAGGTTTTATAAAAATTATAATGAATATAAACAATAGGACACAAATTATTGCTAAGGCAATCCATGTCCCATTCCAATTAAAAATAGCATGAATGGGGGATACAATAATTGCACTTAAGGCAATGCCCACTCCTACACCACTATAAAAAAGCCCAGATAAATGTGCTTTGCCATTCCCTGCTAATTGATCAAGCACAAGGCTAGCAGCGACTACAAAGATAAACGCGCTCATTACTCCTGAAATAAAACGAAGTACATACCAGACGATAATGGCATCTGTAAAGCCCATGAAAGCTGTTGTCAAAATACTCATTATAAGTGCTATTTTTAATAAAGGAATACGCTTATCTCCTAGTTGTAAACGACCAGCCACCAATGCCCCCACTAAGTAACCTAGATAATTACTAGTAGCTAAAAATCCTGCTGTGGCTCGACTAAAGGCAAAGGTATCTTGCATATACGGCAATATCACTGTATAAGAGAATCGAGCAATCCCCATAGCAATCACTAATGCGAAAATACCTCCTATTAAATATTGAATAGTTTGCTTGTTCATATTTTCCCTCCATTCATCCTCACTATAACGAAAATCCAGGTATCACAAATAGAGCGAATTCGTTATAATAGATATCAAATAAATTGATGGCTGGTGAAATATATGAATATGAATGATCTCTCTATTTTTCGGACAGTCGTGCAAACCGGTAGCTTTTCGAAAGCGGCTGAAGCGCTTAATTACACGCAATCCAATATCTCTATGAAAATACAAAACCTTGAGACCATGTATCAAACAACATTTTTTTATCGTGGACATCGGGGTATCCGCTTAACACCAAAGGGAGAACAGTTTTATGAGATGGTATTAAAAATGCTACATCTCTATGAGAAATCCTTTGAAATCCTTCAAAATCCAAATGAGCATAGAGGCCTTCTACGTATTGGTTCTATGGAAACGACCGCGGCACTTCACTTACCCACACTTTTAACGACGTTCCATAAGGCACATGAACAGGTAGATATTACAATACTAACAAATCCAACGCAGCAAAATATAGAACAATTAGAAAATTTCGAATTGGATGGAGCCTTTGTAACAGGACCAGTGTATAAGGAAAATATTCTTGCCAAGGAATTTGTTTGCGAGGAGCTAGTAGTAGTTACATCCAGCAAGCATAGGCATATTGATAGCTTACGAGATTTAGAAGAAAGTACCTTGATTACTTTTCGCAATGGCTGCTCCTATCGAGCCATTTTAGAGCACTGGCTGCATGAGGATGGGGTACGTCCACAAAACCGTATGGAGTTTGGTACCTTGGATGGAATCATTGGCTGTGTTGCTGCGGGGCTAGGTGTAACCTTATTACCACGAGCAATTGCTCAAAAATATATGAAAACCCAATCTTTGTCCCTGCACATACTAACCACAAAGCAAGCTCAAGTGCCTACTTGGTTTATCTATCGCAATGACGAAGTACAATCACCTGTACTAAAAGATTTCCTTGAAGCAATTGCTGCATATGACTACCCATCCATGTAAAAATTTATCTTGTCATTTTAAAAAGGAGTTGTTCGACGTTTGAACAGCTCTTTTATGTTGTTATACCATAGGAAAGCAAGCGTCCATATTCTATTAAGTACAACGGGTCTTCTATCTAGCACAAATACTAGTTATTCGTGCATATTTTCTCTTCTATTCACCAAGGCCTCCCTCAAAACAAAGATTTCCTATCGTATTCGACAAAATGTAATTCCTGTTTTTCAACACTATGAAAGAGCTGTTCGAGATTTAAACAGCTCTTTTCTCCTATCCAAATTGTTATCCTTTGACGATTTATCTCATTTCCATTACGCTTTTGTTAAATCGTATATATAAAGGAGCAATATATGGATATATTGATTGCCAGTAATCGTCAGCTACCTATTCGATACTATGTTGATAAAGCTATTTGGATTCGTCGAGGTGGCTGCTATATACATCCTCAAATGACTTTACCGTTTTTTGTGGAAATCGAAATTGAAAACAGTCTTAACTTACAAATTATCATTGACTACATTTTTGAGTTTCAGCGGCAGTACAAACAGACTGAGCTTCAAATTTTGATAAAAGATGCACATATCTTAACTAAAATAAATGAATTGCTACATTACAATTTACCACATCATCACACAATCATTATTCAGCAGCTATAACAGGTAACGTGATGATAAAATGCAACATCTTATCCGAATATTTTGCATGGATGTTGCCACCATGCAGCTCGACAATACTTTTAGCAATGGCAAGGCCAAGCCCTGAGCCTTCTTTGACATTGGTTCTTGATTGATCTTTTTTATAAAACCGCTCAAATAAGTTCACCAGCTCTTCTGATGTAAATTCATCACTCTCATTAGTGATACCTATTATTACATGACTTTTTTTTCGTTCAAGAGAAACCAAAATTTGGCCGTTACCTGAGCTATATTTAATCGCATTCATAAGTAAATTATCAAAGACTCTGACCATTTTTTCAGTATCAATGAAAGTAAAGATACGCTCTTCCAAAAAATGTTTCACGAATGAACGATTATTTTCCTCAGCTTGTGGGATCAGCTCTTCTATTAATTGTTCAAGAAGCTCATTGATGCAAACCTCTTGTTTCCCCATAACGATATTTTCATTCGTTAGCTTCGTATATTCAAATAAATCATCTATCAAATTCTTTAATTGCTCAGATTTTGAAAATGCGATTTTTAGATATTCATCATATTGCTCCTTTGTCTCATATCTCCCCTCTCTTAATAATCGTAAGTAGCCCATTATCGAGGTTAGCGGTGTCCGTAAGTCGTGTGATACATTTGTAATTAATTCATTTTTTTGTTGTTCAATCTTTCGTTCCATTTCGATATTGGTCATGATTGCTTCAGCCATATGATTGACATTCTCTGTTAATAATGCAATTTCATCGATACCTTTTTTCTTTACTCGATAGCCAAGGTTTCCTTTTGCGATTTCCATGACCCCCTTTGCCAGTGCCTCAATCTGTTTCATTTTTCGTTTTGTTAAATAAAAGAAAGATAAAGTAAAAACAGCAATCGCAATAAAGTAAGAAATCGGCTCCCCCTTCGTTGTACTTGTATACAATACCCCTTGTGGAATACCACTAACAAATAAATATAAATTTTTATCCTCAATCGTTATTGGGTAAAAGGTAATATATTCTTGTCGTGATTGCTCAATTGTCTGTGCATTGAGTGGCTGAATAATAGCAAATTCCATTACGCGCCCTATCTTATTATGTAAATTAATTTGTTCCTCCTCAGCTTGCTTTGTCTTATACAGTACCTTTCCGCTCTCATCTGTCACTAATACTTTTAATGCACTCTGCTTCATTTCAAGCATGACATTTTCATCCTCAATCAATTGTCTTAAGGCTTCAATACTATTGTCGTTGATGGCTCTGTCTACTACATGCTGTACCTGATAACGAATTTGCTGCATACCTGGGCTATAGTCAATAGTAGTTCTCTCATTCATATTTCCAAGGAGAGGAAGTGAAGCTCTTGTAACAATTAGCCCTAGAAACGCACAGAAAACAAAAGTGGTTAATAGCTGAATTCTAAGGTTTTGACGTATTTTTGTGATGGCTTTTATAATGAGCATTTTGATTTTTGAAAATAAGTAAAAAACAAGCTTACTGATCTTTTTCAATTTTATAACCTACTCCCCATACAGTTTTAATATATTGAGGATTTCTAGGATTGGTCTCAACCCTTTCTCGTATTTTTCGGATATGCACCATTACTGTATTTTCAGATTGGATTGCCTCTTCCTTCCAAACCTTTTCATAAATTTGCTCAGCGCTCATCACCATGCCTTGATTTCTCGCAAGTAATTCAAGAATGGAAAACTCCCTTGGGGTAAGCTTTACTTTTTCATTATTGACAATCACCTCATGTGTAGCTATATTTATACGCATATCTCCAATCTCTATCTCATTTTCGTTCATCGTATCGTGTCGACTCATTTTTATGTATCTACGAAGCTGGGATTTAATGCGCGCAATAAGCTCTAGAGGATTGAAGGGCTTAGTTACGTAATCATCTGCGCCTAATGTTAACCCAACAATTTTATCCATATCCTGTGATTTCGCTGACAGCATTATGATGGGCATTTCTGCTATTTCTCTAACTTTCATACACATCTCAATACCATCTATCTTCGGCATCATGATATCTAAAACTATGAGATGCACCTTATGCTTTTTTAGCAGATTTAAGCCTTGCTCTCCATCACCTGCCTCTAGTACATGGAAGCCCTCATTTTTTAAGTAAATAGCGATAAGATTTCTTATTTCCTTCTCATCATCTACAATTAGTATTGTTTCTTTCGTCATCCAATCCCACCAATTTCACTCATTATTGCTCCTAATTTTAACTATCTTTTCAATTTTCGTATATACCAATAATATAAATACCCGATTATACCGACAGATATCCCAAAATAAATCCCATAACGCGTTGCTAGGGCAGATATATACTCAATATGCTTGCCAAAGAATAACCCAAGTGTAAAATACAGCAATGTCCAAATAAAACCTGTTGTGTAGGAATACATAGCGTACTTTAGAAAGGGCATATTATTCATGCCAACTAAGTAAGGAATAATATGTCTAACTATAGGTATAAAATAGCTGATAACTAAGGCAAAATGTCCGTATTTATCTATTAGCTCCTTGGACTTTACTAAATACTTAGCTTTTTTCCTTTTCAGCAACTTATCTACTAGTTTATGTCCAAACCCCTTCCCAAGGATATAGCCTAGAGACAATCCAGAGACTACACCTAAATACGTAAGGATAAAGGCTTTCAAGACCGACATTTTTTCCATGGAACCTAAAAATCCGCCACTCATTACAATCATCTCATCTGGAAGCGGCATCCCCACTATGCCAAGCCAGAGACTAAAAAACAATGCCCAATAACCGTATTGCTCTATAAAGGATAATAGCTCACTCAATCCCATCTAACTAACCCTCTTCGTTCCCTGCCTACAGCTCAGCACATAGGCTGGTGGAAGATTAATCCATACTTTTTCATGTGTAATAGTATCAAAAAATTGTTGGATAAATGATTTCTTAACCAGTGAATATTGGAATGTAATAAATTCCCCTTCCTCTAAACACTCTTTAACATTTTGTAAGATTCGTGATGCAACGACTGGATTTAAGGATGTAAAAGGCAAACCCGATACAATATAGTCGATTGTTTCGATATTTAAGTTCTTCATATACAACCCTAAATTCTCAGCGGAGCCGTAGATTATGATAACATTTGGCTCATGCTCATATTGTTGACAAAGCTTATTATAAAAAACTGGATTATTTTCAATGAGTATTAGCTTAGTAGTATGCGCTTTTCTTTTCATTAATTCTTTCGTAAAGGAGCCTGTGCCAGGACCAAGTTCAACAATACATTGTGCCTTTTTAAAACAAATAGCCTCAACTATTTTTTTTGCCAATTTTTTCGAACTAGGTGAAACAGCACCAATATTCTTTGGGTGTTTTATAAATTCAGTAAGAAACGTTATAAATTGCATTCAAGTTCTCCCCAATCTGATGAAATGTGAATGCCTTTACTATAACGAGCATTTCTTAAAGATTTACGAGGAGATTTCTTAACTTTTTCTTAAGAATTTACATTATTTAGTTGTATCTATAATAGGCTAACTGCGATTAAATCTGTTTTTATACTCTCTATGTGAACAGTAAACAAGATTAGCTTTTTATTTCACCGTATTCTTATGTTGGGTACGTAACATTTTTTAATACACTTAGGGATAATTTTAGTTTAAATAAACAATTAAAAGAGGCTGGGACAAAAAAAAAAATGTTAGACCAAGATACAATCGGTCTAACATTTTTTTGATTTAGGAAGGCATATTTAACTTCGTGAAGTGAAAAAGCTAATATCCATTTTTGTTGTTTTTCAATATAATCGAGTTTTGTCCCAGCCTCTTTGTATATTATTTATTAACTTCCAGATATTTCATATAGCGAACCGACCGAATACCATTAATGTATTGAATAAATGTCATTCTACTCCACATTACCTTTGGAGAGCGTCAAACCTCTATTAGAATCAATTAAAGAAAAAAGAGTGTAAGCAAACTAAGTATTTTTGAATCTGTCCCCGGTCTGAAACAAGAATGTTTATTTTAATAGCATTTTGTTTTTTTTAAATACCTAAATCATTATCATAAAGGTGATTTAAAAATGGTAACCAATGAAAGTCAGAGATTCTAAAATCATTATAACCTAATCTTTGGTATTCCCACTTATATTGATCTCTTTGTCGTGCATCCTGAATATATTTTTTGTATATCGGTGATGTATGGTCTTCCCACGGGTTGTATATAACACTAGAATAGTCCTTTGGTACGTCACCAGGCCAAGTGTTTTTCATGTAAATAGGTTCATAATTAGACCAATGTAAATAAAGAATGTTATTATAATCGAGTTTTAAATTGGGATATCCATAATAAGATTCATCGTTTCGGCCCAATATTTTTTTATCAGGAAACTTATCAATGATGTCTCTAGCCAGTCTTTCTATAAAATCTTTTAATTGTTTTTTAGAAAGTTCGACATCTTCTTCTGCAGCTGTATCGTTCTTATTTAAATATAAATGTTGATTCATATCTCCTATAAAGCTTGAAAATCTCGTACCCAATTCTATTCTGTAATCATACACATCAAAAAGACTATCATTTTCATAAACATGAATATCAAAATTAACTTTTTGTAGTTTTGTTTGTAGTACAGAATAATTTTCTCTGAGATAAACTTGTAATTCAGCTCTGTTAGTAACTTTTTTAGGTTTAAAATACACTTCAATTTGTTCTTTTGATTTTTTACCATTTAAAGTTGAAGATACATAAATAAAATTTTTTCCTTCTTTAGTAAATTTAATTTCATATGTATTATCTTTATCCTCTACAATTTCATCATTTAAGGTAACTGTAACAGTCGCTTTTTCAACTGTTGATACATTTAAATTATGAGTACTTTCAGTTGTTGTTTGACCATTTACCAAACCGGTAATTTTCAATTCGGGAGGCTTGCCCCACAATTTTTTTGCATGTGCTGTTTCATTAACAGTAGTTATAAAGAGCAATGTAAGAAAAATAACACTTGCAATCAATAACGATGAACACCTCTTCATTACTTAAATCACTCCATTTACTTTAGATTAAGTTAAATAATACTATGATAATACCATTATATTTATTTAGTGGGAATATTTTTTGGTAATGTATAAAGCACACCTTTAAAACTCTTATTAACATTGTAACGACTTGATAGTGAAATCATGTATACCAAATTTTGTGCAATAGCCCATGTTGTCCAATCTTTATCCTAAAAGTTATTTACACACTAAAGAACAAACGCTCTTCTTTTATGAAATGTTCGACAAAAATAACACACTCTTATGAGCAAAGTTAGGCTGAATATTGATTTTAAGTTTTCCTACATAAAATAGGCATACAAATGCTACTAGTAGAATAGAAACCTATATAGAGAGTCATTTTTATCGAAAATTAAAGTGGGGTGTGAAAGGATGCTGAAACTAAATGATGCAAAGGAAATGGTACTCGAAATTGTACAACATGACCCATTATTTGTTGTCTTACAACAAGATACGCATTTAGAAGAAACGCTTTATAATGATGCTTATTTAGCACATATTAAGGAATCAAATTATTATTCTATTTCAGAAGTAGCTGGTTGGTTTAATATTACTGATGCAATGCTTCGTTACTATATTAAGCCATTTGAACAGTATATTTTTAATGATGCTACAAACAGCCCAAACACCAATATTCGTTTAAATCTTTCTGCCATTTTAAGACTTCGGATGATTTTATTATTAAAGGACAAGCACCGTGTTAAAGGTCTGAAGAATTTATTAGGGATTGATGATCATGGTCAACTTCCTAATCATCAAATAACTGCAACAACGATGATTAATGATGATTTAGCCAATAAAGTCGATGTTCTCGGAAATGTCCTACAGCAGATAATCCAAACGGGACTCTTTACTATCTTGCCAAATGAAGAGCAAGGTGCCCTGCAAGTAGCCATTAATCAAGATTTTCTTACACAAAAAATTCAATTACTATCCACTGAGTCAAGTTCATTTGAAGAAATACAAAAAGAAACAGCTGAACTGAAACAAGAAAACGAAAATTTACAGAAACAAATTCAAGAGCTGCAGGGAGGAAACGTGAAGACCATCGTCCAAAAAATACGTGAGCGTCATATTGAAAATGAAATTGTATCCATATTGCGCACAGAGGCCTTACAGCAATTTTCTCAGGAAAGAAAAATAGGCTTTTTCGTGAAAATGTTTCGTTCCTCACAAATTGAGATGGAAAAAGAGCAATTCGCCTTGAGCTATATTTCAAAGAATTTAGAAGAACGCTTAGAAGCAACCTTGAATAATTATTATGACAAATAGTGCAATTTATTTATTTGACGTTTGCAAAAGAAAGTATCAGTCTCCC
Source organism: Lysinibacillus sp. FW301-JW8 (assembly GCF_058788755.1). Lineage (NCBI taxonomy): Bacteria > Bacillati > Bacillota > Bacilli > Caryophanales > Bacillaceae > Lysinibacillus > Lysinibacillus sp. FW301-JW8. The sequence continues at coordinate 6,682 of NZ_JBYTBB010000027.1, read as the reverse complement.
AGGGTAATGTCGCGAAGGTCTTGTTCATATGGATGTGATGATTCTAGCCTTCGTCCCCCCACCCTGTGGAGTTCCTCTAAACTTACTCTTCATTCCCTAACGATCCTTTTACTGTTCATTTCTCTATTCGTATCACTAGGAAAATTATCCATCAACCATATTGACCACTTTGGTCAACGCATATATAATCGATTTAAAATACACCAAAGGGAGAAAAAAATTGTATCAAGCATTTCAAAATTTAGAAGAAAAAAAACGTAATAAAATTATAAATGCTGCACTGCGAGAATTTTCAATTCATAACTACGAAACAGCCTCTACTAATAAAATAGTGAAGGATGCAAAAATCTCAAAAGGAATTTTATTTCACTATTTTGGTAGTAAAAAAAGTTTATATCTTTATTTATATGACTATGTAACAACGATTTTCACTGATGCAATTAATAACAGCTTAGATTTGGAAGAACCTGATATATTTAAACGCTATGAACAAATTATGATGATGAAATTGGCATTAATTCAGCAATACCATACACTTTTTGATTTCTTAAAAAAGACATATGCTGAAACAAGCTTAGAAGTAAGAAATGAACTCGATCAATATAATAGTAAGCTACAAGATTCTTCCTATATTCGTGTGTTTGCTGGAATTAATTTTGATTTATTTCATGAAAATATAGATAGTACTAAGGCGTTAGATACCATTAGATTAGTAACAGATGGAATCAGTGATCGATATGAAAAACAATTAAAAAGCAACGTTGATAATCCTGAAGCCTTTCATCAACTACTAAAGCAATGCATGGAAGAGGCAACCCATTATTTTGAATTTTTAAAACAATTATTATACCGAAACACAAAGGGGTGAATAGCATGACAATTATTGAGATTAATCAATTAACAAAAAGGTTTGGGAATTTTTATAGCATTCAAAATGTAAACTTACAGATTGAAAAGGGTGAGGTATTTGGATTTTTAGGTCCAAATGGTGCAGGTAAATCTACAACAATTAGACATTTGATGGGCTTTTTACAGCCAACTAAAGGCATTTGTACAATAAAAGGGTTAGATTGCCGAAAAGCTACAGCTGAAATACAAAAATTTGTAGGGTATTTACCAGGTGAAATAGCCTTTATTGATAAAATGACAGGACAGCAGTTTATTCAATTTATTGCCAAAATGCGAGGATTACATGATCTAACAAGAGCCCATGAGCTTATGCAATACTTTGAGTTAAATGCTACAGGGCTAATAAAGAAAATGTCGAAGGGCATGAAGCAAAAAGTTGGTTTAGTTTGTGCGTTTATGCATAGTCCTGAAATAGTCATTTTAGATGAGCCGACAAGTGGATTAGACCCGCTTATGCAAACAAAATTTATTGAATTGATTATCGGAGAAAAGGAAAAAGGAACGACTATCTTCATGTCCTCTCATATGATTGAGGAAATTGAGAAGACCTGTGACCGAGTAGCCATTATTAATGCTGGAAAGATTGTTGCCATAGAAGCCATTGCTGATCTAAAAAAACGCAAATCTAAGAAATTTTTAATTGAATTTCAAAGTGAGCAGGAGCTTTCTCGCTTCCTAGAGGAACCATTTATGACTGAGCAAATCAGCCCTACACAGGCGATTATCAAGGTTCAGGGGAATGTCCAAGTATTGCTTTCAACATTAGCACACTATCAAATGATGGATCTCGATGTTATTTCACAATCACTCGAAGATATTTTTATGCATTACTACGATGTAGGGGGACAAAAATCATGAATTTTCCTTTGCTAAAACATGAGATACTAGCCACGGTTAAATTATTTTGTATTATACTCGCAGTATTAATGCTCTATATTATCAGTATCGTTTATATGTATAATCCCGAGATGAGCAACACATTAAAGCAGCTTACAGCAACTATGCCAGAAATGATGGCCGCATTTGGGATGGGTTCTATCGGTGATACGTTAATTGAATTTTTATCCACCTATCTCTACGGATTTTTATTACTAATTCTCCCATTAGTGTTTATTATTATGTTAGCAAATAAACTTATAATGGGCTATATAGATAATGGATCAATGGCCTATCTCATTGCAACACCAAATAGACGATTGAAAATTGTATTTACACAGGCATCTTTTTTAATTGCTAGCATCTTTATACTGCTCGCTGTGACAACTTTAGTAGCCATTATCTTTTCAGAAATTCTATTTCCTAATGAATTAGATATCCCTGCTTTTCTTACATTAAATCTAGGTCTATATTTCTTACACTTTGCCATTAGTGGCTACTGTTTTCTTGTTTCCTGTAGCAGTAAGGATTTAAAAACCTCCTATGCATATAGTACAGGCTTACCAATTGCTTTTTATTTAATAGAGGCGCTAAGCAATATGGGAGGCTCATTAGAAAAACTTCAGTACTTTACAATCTATTCATTATTTGCTCCAGAAAAATTAATGGCTCAGGATAGCTCGACTATTTGGATGCTTGGAACATTATTTATTATTGGGCTACTGTGTTACACGTTCGCTGTTCGCATTTTTGTGAAACGTGATTTGTACTTATAAAGTGCATGCCAATCTATATCATAGATGAAAGCTTGGTTTGAGATTTAAACCAAGCTTTCGTTCATAAATACTACATGGTTGGGGGTAAATAAATATTTAGAAATGTTAGCACGGTTAAATTACCAATATCTACAATGAAATGTGAAAAAATAACCCACCTTAAGCTCTTTGTTTTAAAATATGTAATAGCCCAAACAATACCTGCTATACTTAGATAAATATATAAATGGTAAGATTTACTAGCAATCGAAAATACACCCCACATAAATGGATGGCTTAACACAAAAAATAAAGTGGAATATATTATGCTAAACCATTTTGACCAATCATCTTTCAACCCATCTAGTAAAACTCCGCGCCAATAAAGTTCCTCAAACCAAGGATTAATGCAAGCAAATACTAACCATAGTATTATTAGTAAAGTCGAATCAAATAATTGGTAGTTCATTAGTAGAATGCTTAACGGGAACATCCCCAATAATAAAGAAATAGTAATCCATAATTTTGATTTATTTGACTTCATCAGCCAACTTTTAATAGACCTATTACCTTTAAATAGAACAATACAGATACCCATCAAAATCCAATAAACTATTGCTAGGGGGATCCAAGCCCAACCATCTATGTACTGATTAAAAAAAGTTGCGGTTAAAAATCCTACACCAATAATTATGAATGGTGATAGTAAAAGAGATATATTCTTTTGGCTACTCATTATGATGACTACACCCTTTTTCATTAATAAAAATTTTTAACAGTAAATTGGCATCAGGGATGGGACATTCAGGCCATTGAATTTTATTAATAGCTAAGCCTTGTATAAAGGAATAATAGGTAACAGCCAAAGTTATAGGATTTGCTGAAAAAATTTCTCCCTTTTCTTGCCCCGCTTCAATAATAGGCAATGTACACATAACTGGTGATAACGATTGATCTCCTGTGAGTAACTCTTTGACTTCAGTTGGTATAGCATCTGAGGTACTTGCCTGGATCATGATTAAAAAAAATAGTGTATGTTCTGAATCTATAAAGCTATTTAAGATCTGCTCTGTCATCCATCTTAATTTCTCAAGTGGTGTACCCTTATATTCATTTGCCTTTTGAATAACCTCTATGGAACGATTCATTGCTTCTTTTACAAGCAATGAAAAAATCTCTTCTTTCGAATTAAAATAATGATAAACAAGACCATGACTTAATCCTGCCTCTTTAGCAATATCACTTATTTTTGCTGCAACCATTCCCCTCCTCGCAAAAACGATCAAGGCTGCTTTTAATATCTGTTCTTTTCGCACATCCCTTAATTCTTGATTAAGCTCTGATTTCCTTGGCATTTAAATTCACTCCTTTTTTGATTGACTAGTCAGTCAATATTATTTTATTCTATGGTTTATTTACATAATTGTCAATTCAATTCCATATTTAAATATTATCGTACTAAATGTTCACTTATAATGTAGCTAAGTTCCCGATAAAGCGCATTAGACGAAAATGGATGGTTGCCATTTCCTCTACACTTACATCCACATTGTCACTATCAAGCCACTCCTGAATAACTCCTATAATCGCAGAACTTAAAAAAGCCTGTAAATATTGTCGAAATTCTGGATCTAGCATCTCCTCTTGAATAAGAGATAGGCTATTTAAAATATGATTACTAAAAACCCTTTTCATTTTAATAATAAAGGCAGGACTCCCCTGTTCCCCTAAAAAAACGCGAAAAACCTTTGCGTTCCTTTTAATGCATCGAAATACCTCAACAAATGGTTGATAAAGCTGTCCTGTTTTTACGGTGTGGAAGGCTTCTACAGGCTGAACATTTTTAACATAGCGCTCTAATTCTTTTAATAGCTCCTGCTGTAAATCCTCCATTACTTCAAACTTATCCTTATAATGTAAATAAAAAGTACCTCTATTGATGTTTGCAGCTAAAGCTAGATTTTTTACGGTTACTCGTTCAAAGCCAGCTTCCTCTATTTGTTGGATTAAAGCTTTTTTGATTGCTTGCTTTGTTTCAAAACTCATCTTTTCATGGATAGACATCGTTAACCCCCTGTTGTAGAATTCTTTAATTCCTTGTGTTTGTATATATGCTAACGAAAATTTTTGATGGTTTCAATATAGTCTAATCACTTAACACATTCTCTGTATTTGTTGATTGTAATTCCCTATACACTATTTTAAAATTTCAAGTATCAACACTGTGTTCAGTAAAGGAGATGGAGATATGGGAAACAATGCGATATCACTAAATTCCATTGAAAAAAAATTTCATCACAAGCAAGTGATTGCACCCCTTTCCTTAGAAATTCCAAAGGGTCAGCTTATCGGTTTACTTGGTCCCTCAGGCTGTGGGAAAACAACGTTAATCAAATTGATTATGGGCATGATAAAGCCTGACAACGGTAGTATTCAAGTATTAAACCTTACTGTTCCACATAAGCAGTTGCTGATGGATATCGGCTATATGGCACAATCTGATGCACTTTATTTGGATTTAACAGGTAAAGAAAATCTTCATTTTTTTGCAAAGCTTTTTCGTTTAACAAAAAAAGAACGCGCTGAACGAGTAGCATATGCGGCCGATCTCGTTCGTTTGACAGATGATTTAAATAGTAAGGTCATGAATTACTCTGGCGGAATGAAGAGAAGATTATCTCTTGCCATTGCCCTACTCCAAAATCCACAGCTTTTGATTCTTGATGAACCGACAGTTGGCATTGATCCTGTCTTGAAAAAGGTAATATGGCAGGAGCTTATTCGATTAAAAGACGAGGAACAGAAAACAATTCTTGTCACAACACATGCCATGGACGAGGCAGAACGATGTGATCAATTAGCCATGCTAAGAAATGGGCAGATTATTGCATACGGTACTCCGCATGAATTGAAAGACCGTTTTCAAGCACAAGATTTTGATGAGGTATTTGTAAAGGCTGGGGGTGACGTGCTATGAGGATTGGTGCTATCGTAACAAGAATTATGCAGCAGATGAAACGCGATAAACGGACACTTGCTTTATTATTTATTGCACCTTTAATTATTCTTTCCTTAATGTATTTTATTTTTAATAGTAATGAGCCTGAGATGACGCTTGTTGTATCAGATGGTCCAGCACCATTAATCGAAAAGCTTAAAGCAGTAGATGTTAAAGTAGTGGAAAACAATGATTATTCCTCAGCGATGTTAAAGGAAGAAAAATATGATGGATGGTTAGCAATCAAGCAAAATGATATAAAGCTTACATTATTAAATGATGATCCCTCTAGTACAAAAGCTGTTATGATGAAGCTCTCTCAAGCCTTACAGCCTGAACAAGCTTCTATGTCAAATCTAAAGACTGAGTATGTTTATGGGGATGAAAATACCGCTATCTTTGATATTTTTAGTCCAATGCTGACTGGCTTCTTTGTTTTCTTTTTCGTCTTTTTAATTACAGGGATAGCACTATTAAAAGAACGCACCTCCGGGACACTGGAACGTCTACTTGCAACACCGATTAAACGCTCAGAAATTGTCGCAGGCTATATGATTGGCTATGGTTTGTTTGCCTTCCTTCAAACAATTATTATTGTTTTGTTTGGTATTTATATTTTAGATATTGTACATGTGGGCTCAATTTGGCTTGTTTTGCTTATTAATATTGTTGTAGCACTTGTTTCATTATCATTAGGGGCATTGCTATCAAGCTTTGCAGCGTCTGAATTTCAAATGATGCAGTTTATTCCACTTGTTATTGTCCCTCAAATATTTTTTTCAGGCATTTTTCCACTGGATAATATGGTAGAATGGCTGCAAAATATCGGACGTATTATGCCACTTTACTATGCGGCTGATGCACTGAATGGTGTTATGTATAAGGGCTATGCTTTTCATGACATTGTTGTGGATTTAGTGATACTAGCTTGCTTCGCCCTTGTATTCATTACGCTAAATATTATTAGCCTAAAAAAATATCGATCCTTATAATGCACACAGAAGAGTTCTGCCATATCCTAGGCAGAACTCTTCATGTTGTTGAAATACTATTATGTCAATGAAATTAAGGTGACAAATTAAAAAGTATAGCCCTTTTTCAAAACGAGGGGTTGATCTCCGTTCCGACTGAGTGCTTTCCTGGG
>NZ_JBYTBB010000026.1:0-67531 GCF_058788755.1 Lysinibacillus sp. FW301-JW8 | reverse complement strand
CCTCGTTTTGAAAAAGGGCTATACTTTTTTATATGTCACCTTGATGTCATTGACATAATAGTATTTCAACAACATGAAAACAGCAGCTACAAAAACTATAGCTGCTGTTTTACTATATCCAATTATTCCCTATATTTATATGTTAGCCCTTTTAAAAAATTTCTCACAAATCGATCGCCACATTCCTTATAGTTGCGATGACTTGGATTTCTTAATATGGCACCCAATTCACCCTTCGAAACATTAACACCGCCATCATATAAAATATTCAACATATCCTCACTTGTTAATGCTAAAGCAATTTTTACTTTCTTTAATAGCATATTATTAGGACTTTCTTTTCCTGAAATCGGTTGTGCTCCCTCAACTTGTCCAGGCTTAGATGGCTGTGGTCCTCGCTTAAATGTGATGAGCCCATTTAAGAAAGCCTCAAGCATTTTATTATTACATTTGATGTATTCTTCTGGTGCTTCTTCCTCATCATTAACTTTAATAAGCATGTTCAAAACTTCATCTTTTGTAAAATCTATGCCACCTAGCTTAAAAATTTTAACCATATCTGTATTTTTGATATCTAATGCATATCTTAAACGAATTAACATATCATTATTCGTCATTTAATAACCTCCATTTACTTAGAAAAAACTAATTTTAATTAAGTTTCACTTTATTATAGCAGAGACATTCACATTTTTAGCTATCTTTCCACAAAGTTACTTTACTATAGTAATTAGAATATGCATTTTCCTAAGTTAAATGTATGAATCGCTCACTCTCGACCATTCTAATCACAAGGAGGTGAGCAAAATGGCTAATCGTAGTTCCAATAAACTTCAGGTACCTGGTGTACAAGAAGCTGTTGATCAATTAAAGTATGAAATCGCACAAGAATTTAATGTACAGTTAGGGCCTGAAGCCTCTTCTCGCGCAAACGGCTCAGTTGGAGGCGAAATAACAAAACGTCTCGTGGAAATGGCTGAAAAACGTTCAAAAGGTTTATTATAATAACAATAAAAAAGAACGAATTCCTTTTGATTGGAATTCGTTCTTTCGTATTTGTATTATTTTATTTCGGTAGGCTGTAAAGTTTAGCTTGAACCTTTACTTAGCATCGTATGACAATATAGTTCTTTAAAAATATCGACTCCAATAAACACGTCTGATAAGATAATTTTATTTGTCTTACCTCTCCTGAGTTAGATTGAAAAACATCTGCTTCCTTGCATATAGATAAAATCCTATTTGTATGATGAGGTAAATTCCTGCAACAATAAAGAAATATAATAGTATCTCCGGATTCTTCCAGACGCCACCTACATCATTTGCCATAGAAATTACATAAAGAAGGGCTAAGCCTGCCCCAGCAAATGTTGGAATAAAGAATATGATTTTGATTTCCTTGGATATCATACGTTTTATTTCGTTTGTAGTAATCCCTATATTATAAAGTTTTTGATACTTCGCTTTTTCATTGTCAATTTCCGAAAAAAGATTTAAATATAATAAAATAAAGGAACCAAAAAAGAATAGGATACTCAAAAAAGTCGATACAAAGAATGACATCCCATTAGAATGGATGTTACGATAATGACTTCCTATTTTAGAGGCAATTTGGAATGAGCTCTCTTTTGAAATATTCTTTCCGCTAACATCTACAATTGGTGGGACATTTCCATTGTTATACATTTTCTCTAAGTCCTCAACAGCTTTTGTTGTCTCTTTCCAATTGACAACATTAATCAAATGAAGGTTTGATGCAAAACCATTTACGTTCGCTTTAAGAAACTCGAATTCGGAATTACTAACAATGATAAAATCTGATACACCCAAAAAAGAATTGATATTACTTTCAATAAAAGATTCTATTAGTGAATAAGTGATGTTGCCTTCCCTATTTGGGATTGTCCACTCTTGAATGTCTTCCTCTACATCTCCTGCATATTCTGGCTCTACATTCAAATAGTGAAGATATTCTCGCCCTTGTAATTTTACCTCTCTAAAAGTTAATGCATTAAAATGATCCACTGCCATTATGTTATAAAGGTTATACCAACCATTGTACGTTTTTTCATAATAAGAATATAATGGAATCGTTATATGCTGTTGAACCGGATTTTCTTTACTATCTAGAATTGAATTGAGTTCTTCCATAGACAAATCATCTTTCGTTTCTGGTTGAATAAATGCTACATCAAAAGGATTTTGATTCAACATTTCCTTTTCATTTAACATATAGGTGAATACTATGAAAGTAATGTACAAAATAGTTATCATAATCATCATTGTCACTAGCATTAATATAGAGGTGAGCTGCTTAAATTTATAGTCTATACTCGTTAATAACAATAATCGTTGATAATAAAATTCATTATGTTTCGCTAGTTCTATAAAAAAACTCATAAACTGAGAAAGACAAAGATATAAACCTACAGTCGTTATTATGAACCAAATAGATAAAAATTCACCAGCAAGGGGACCCTTATATGTAATAAAAAGCCCTAGAACTGATCCAATAATCAATACGAGTCCAAACACCCCAAGCTTAGTACTCTTTAATTTAATTGATTCTGTAACCTTATTACTTTTTAAGCTTTGTATAAGATTACGTTTTAATATTAAATAAAGTGATTTACCAATGGCAAAAAAATAGATAATGATGAAAATGATAATGGGATAGTAAAACATCTTGCTATTTAACTGAAAAGAAATTCCCTCTAAGCCCACACAATTCATGAGAAGTAAAAAGAATAGCCGCGAAAATATGCCCCCTGACATAAACCCGATTACTATAGAAAGAAAAGCAATAAGAGTATTCTCTAGCAATAATAATTTGCTAATATCGCGATTAGTCATCCCTAACGTTATAAATAGCCCAAACTCGTTTTTTCTTCTTTTGATAAAAATACCATGTGCATAGGTAATGAAAAACATCGTAAAAACGATTAGAGCAATTCCTGGTACATTCAACATATAGTCCAGAGATTCCAGCTTTTTAACTCTTTCGATTTGCTCATTAAAATAGACAGTAGAAAACATAAAGAAAAACATAACGACAAAGCTATTACAGACTAAATAAAAAAGATATTTTTTATAATGTACCCTTGCCATTTTCCATACAACTTGCTTAAATGTCATGGGCTCTTCCCCCTAAGACGGCTAGATTATCCATTATTTGATTGAGAAATTCTTTCTTATTGCCCTTTTTCACAATATAAGAATGAATAACACCGTCTTTTATAAAGACTACTTTCTGACAATAGCTAGCCGCAAAGACATCATGGGTCACAAGAAGAATAGTTGCGTCTAGCTCTTGAACAATCTTTTCAAAACATTCCATAATTACTTCGGATGATTTCGAATCCAAATTTCCTGTTGGTTCATCGGCAAATATAATACTAGGCTCGTTAACTAGGGCTCTACTAACAGCTGTACGTTGCCCCTGTCCACCTGATACATTATAGGGGTATTTATTCAAGATTGAATCAATCCCAAAAAGCTTAGAAAGGCTTTGTACCTTCTCCTCCATTTCTGTTGAGCCTTTCTTTTCTAGAATCATTGGTAACATAATATTTTCTTTTACAGTTAAGCTATCTAAAAGATTAAACTCTTGGAAGACAAATCCTAATTGTTGTCGGCGAAACAAAGCTAATTCATCATCGCCCATTTCACTCATAGCTTTGCCTTCGATGACAACTTCACCAGAGGTTGGTTTATCAATTCCACTTAATATGTTAAGTAATGTTGTTTTTCCGCTTCCGGATGGTCCCATAATGGCAACAAATTCACCTTTTTTTATTGATAAACTTATTCCTTCCAATGCTGCCGTGGAACCTTCTTCTCCTGACTCTCCGTATATTTTAACTATATTTCTCGCATCTAAAATAACCATTGTTCCCTCCATGGAAATTGTTTATCGATATTAAATACCATTCTAAGTTATATGCGGAAATACAAAAATTCGATTAACTAAAAGAACCTTACATACTTGTAAGATTTGGCTCTACATTCTGCACCTGAGATAGATTATTTGCTGCTACTTGCCATCGAATCATTACAGTTGTACCTATCAAGACTTCAGATTGTAAGGTAATCGTTTGTCCAAGCTTGTCTGCTATTTTTTTACTAATATATAGTCCGATACCAGTAGAATTAGGCGTTTTTCTTCCATTTTCTCCTGTAAAAAATGCTTCAAATACCCGATCGATATCATAAGAAGGCATACCTATCCCCTCATCAATAACAGATAATGTGATGTATTCTCCAATGCGTTCAATTTTGAAAATTAGCTTTTTCTTTCCGCTTTTTAAGCTTGAATATTTAATAGCATTGGAAATAATTTGGTCTAGCAAAATTTTGTTCCATTTTACATCAGTGATAACAAAAGCTTCTACTCCTTCAAATTCAATAATCGGAAATATAGAGTGATAAATACATTCCCTTTTTCGCTCATTAATGACTTTTCTTAATGTAATAAGTAAATTAACTGCATTTATATCCAAATCGTTTTCAAAGCTTTCCATTCTCACCATCGTTAATGCTTGCTCTATTGAAGTATGTATGCGTTTGTTTTCTCGCTGAATTTTTTCAAAAAGGACAGTGACCTCCTCTGTTTTTTCTTTACTAATAATCAGTTCTATTACAGAAACAGGCGTTTTTAAAAAGTGCATCCAATGGGATAAAAAATATAGACTTTCATTTTTTTGTTCCTTCATTGTATTATATTTTCGTGTATGCTCACTTATATTTTTCTTTAGCAATTGATAAAACGCCTTTTGTTCCTCTGTATGTGGGTGTAGCTCGACAAATTGTCCCCTCAACATAAGCTTAATGGCTTTATTCGTTTGATAGTAGTTAAGCCAATCAATTACTAAATACAAAGACAATAAAAATAATCCTATTGATAGTGGATAAATAATTTCATCATTTGCGGGCTCATTTAGATGAAAAAAAGTAATAACGCAGATCATATTTATTAAATAAAAAATGATTAGTAAGAACCTATCTTTTAAAAATTTTATTAAAACATGCTTTATCATTGCGAATCCCTCGTAGAATTAGAATCGTGAAACATATACCCTACCCCTCTTTTGCTTTTGATCACATCATCAAATCCTAATTCAGATAGTATATGCTTTATTCTCGTAACATTTACAGTTAATGTATTATCCTCTACAAATGTAATCGAGTCCCACACTTCCTCGATCAGTTCTTCTCTTGAAACAAATGAATTCTTATTATCTATTAATTTTTTCATTAATTTATATTCATTTTTACTAAGGTTGATCTTTTTCTCATGAAAAGTTAAAACAAGTGTCTCGGCGTCAATACATAACTGACCAACACACGTAAGATTTTGTCCTTTTGCTGCATATTCCCCATAAACTCTTCTAGTCGTCGCTTTCACCTTCGACTGCAGCATCTCAAACGTAAATGGTTTTGTAATATAATCATCTGCCCCAAGTTCAATAGCCATTATCTGATCTAGTTCTTGATTACGAGCAGAAATAATTAGAATTGGAACATTTGATTGATTACGAAAAGCCCTACATAAATAATAGCCATCATAATAAGGTAAATTAATATCCAATAAGACTAAATCAGGCTTAATTCTCGTAAATTCATCCTCTATTTCCAAAAAGCTTTCAGGCTGTACAACAGTATACCCATAACGCTCCAAGTTTTCTTGAATAAGTGCATTTAATTCATTATCGTCCTCAATAAGCATAAGTTTGTACATAGTTGACTCTCCTTTTTATGATGGGGGTTACATTTATTATAGGATTTTATGAAATAGCAATAGATTAATCGTTAACTCGGCAATTCAATAAAATTTTGGGCAAATTGATAGATTAAATGAGCAGGTACAGCCAAGTTAAGATTCTGGCCATCATTAAAGCCTGCTGTAATTAACCCGACCAATCTCCCCTGCATATCCAATAAAGCACCACCTGAACTCCCGTTTGAAATGGCCGCCGTAAATTGAATCATAGACATACCTCGAATATCCCGAAACCCAGAAACAATACCATCAGAAACGGAATTAAATAATCCTAGAGGACTGCCAATAGCAACTATTTTCTGTCCTCGAACTAATGGACCTTCAACTTTAACAGGTAAAGGCTTGCTTGCTCTATCTACCTTCAGAATGGCTAAATCATGCATATCATGATATTTTACAAATTGATGTGTTATATATTCGTTCGTATCGTTTTCATATAGTACAGAATAATATTCCCCGCCACCCACAACATGCAAGTTTGTTAAAATATATCCATCTTGATGAAGAACGACACCAGAACCAAAGCACAACACCTCGTGATCCGCTCCAAACGTTTTAATCATTACAACAGAAGTGGCTAAAGAGGCTAATTGCTCATAGCTACACTCTTCTGTAATTTTTCCTTGAATTGGAAGACTTATTGCTTGTTGAGATGGCGCACTCTTTCTAGGTTGAGGCTTTGGTATTACCACCTCCTTTTCATAGAAACCGCGACACTTATATACAGTAGATGACGCTACTATAATCGGAGGCAAATTTGAAATGTCTTCTTTAGGATTCATATAACAGATATCACAACCAAGTTTCGATAAGAAATATAAAAATAATAATTCATGCTGAGTAATGTCACCAATAAAAACAATTTTCTGCACTGTTTGGTTATCTTCAGAAAAAATTTGGGGCAAATAATAATCCATCCAGTATAAAAATTTTACCGCAAAATTTTTTAATAAAGTATCATTGGCGTTTGGCTGATTATCTTTATACATTTGGATGATTTCTTTAAAGCTAAGTTTTTTAGTCCATTCAAGATGATCTTTCTTAAGTTTACCGCTTAAAGGTGTCTCGTAAAATAACGAAGGGTTATCAACAATGGCTTGCCAATTTCCCCAAAGCTCCGCAAGTCGATCTACATCTTTTTTATTGGAAATGACCTCAAGCTTATGTAATCGTAAATAAAGCACACTTTGCTTCTTAGTATAAAAATACTCATCCATTTTTAAAATGTCTTCCTTATAAAGATCTACAGAATCGGGTATACCGATATATCGTAGAAATACAACTTCCTTCGTAAGAGAATTATTGTATTGAGTATTTTGCATAAACTCCTGAAGAGGATTGTCTGGCTTTTTATATTTAATTTTTAAAGGTCTAGTTGTCACAATCATATTTATACAACTCCTATAAGCACGTAAATTTATATATTTGGCACTTATATACAATTCGCTTATATTCCTCTAAATCCTTTATTCAATTAAATGAAAAAGAACGAATCCTTCTAGAGGACCCGTTCTTGCTAAATTGAACTATTGAGAAAACTATTTACTTTTTTTATCGTTAAAGGTTTTGGATTTCGTAAAGCGCCTTTGTCATACTTCTGTTAGTAATTCTTTTTGTGGAATGGCACCTAATTAGCCTCTTAAACCGCTCTAGCTTTTTCTGTTTCAACACCATGATTTAATGAAAGAAGTATTTTTTCTGCATCATTTTTTAAATATACAAGATGCTCTGCTTCTTGAACAAGTTTTTCCATTGTATTTAACTCATCATCGCTAATTCCAACTAACTCTTCAAACATTTCAACTGACTCTCGAGAAATAAAAGAAATATCCTTCATAGCTGCCACAATTTGTAGAGAGCTTGAAGATAATTCTTCTGTACTTGCAGATGAATTGGCATTATTTTCAGCAATAATTTTTGTAGTATCTACAATTTTTTCGAACATCTTTCCGATTTCTAAAATTTTTATATTTGTTTGTTCAAACTCTTCTGTTCCTTGCTTCATTGATGTTACAACCTTGTTCGTCTCATCTTGAATATTTTTCACAATATTTGAAACTTCATCGGCTGACTGACGAGATTGCTCAGCTAATTTACGAACCTCATCAGCAACTACTGCAAACCCTTTACCGTGTTCACCTGCACGGGCTGCTTCGATAGCTGCATTTAATGCTAATAAATTTATTTGATCTGAAATCCCAGTAATTACTTTAACAATGTTTCCTATTTCTAACGATTTTTCTCCAAGTATATTGATGGCATCAAATGTCGTATTAATCGTTTGATTAAATTGCTCCATTTTCACCAGCGAATCTTTTAACTTATCGTTTCCTTCTTGCGTTAATTCTAACGTTGTATTCGATTGTTCAGAAATTTGGTTTGATCTTATAGACAGCTCTTCAATAGCCACTGTGATGTCTTCGATAGAAGTAGAGCTCTCTTCAGTAGCAACTAGCTGCTTTTTTAACCCTTTACCGACCTCATCGATTGCTGCCCTTACAGTATCAGCCTTCTCAGTTGCGTATTCTCCATGCTCAGAAAGATTTTCACCTTTTTCATTAATATTATTTGCAAATTTATAAAATTGTTCACTCACTTGACCTGCTGATAATTCGTTCATTCCATTTAATTCCTCATTATTTAGATGGGCATGACGTTTAAGTGAAAAATAGCGGTAAGCAAAATACAAAGATGTACATATTAAAACTACAATAATTCCTAGCATAATGGCTTCCATGAAAAAAATCTCCTATTCTACTAATGTATTAATGATGAAATTTTATAGTTCTTTTACAATGATGTAAATTCCATCTGCTACAGTCGATGGAATACTGCTTAGATGTTCATTGCTTTCATATTTATGAACAATAAAGTTTCCTTCTACGTCTACATATTTTGTCAGGTCATGATACTTCTCCATTAAACGCAGTGATTTTGGATTTGTTGCTTCTGCTAATACTAATCTTAAGCCTTCTTTTGTTGCTCTTTTTACTAATATATCGCCTAAGCCTTGTACAATATCATGACGATTATGCTCAGCAATTACACCTAATAAAAATAAATGTAATACCTCTCCCTCTTCCATATCTTTTCCATAACGATTTTTATAATCTTCAAGGAAACGTTCATCAATATCCTCTAATACATGCATGACTATATTCATATTAGCAAACGTGCCTTCAAAAATATCTTCTTCCATTATTTCAAGGGCATTTGTATCTCCAACTAGTGCACCTACGACTTTTTGCTCTTTATCTAGTGCAATAGCACAGTATCCTTGATGAACATTTGCTTCAATATATTCCTTCGTAAATTGATAGAAATCTTCATAAGGAAGTTGTAAGGCGTAGCCAATAATCGGCTCTTGCACCCATTTGCCAGCAACATCAACTCCAATAAATGTTTTAGCTAAACATTCTGCTGCCTGTTCAATTAAATCTGATTGGTTCTTTGTAAGTATTTCATATGTATATAATTCTTGAACTGTTTGCATCATAAATTCCTCTTTTCAAAATGTGAATATAGTTAACGAACTGGTAATTGCGAAACATTGTCGACTACTGTTCCTGGGAAATTAACTGTCTCTAAAGCATTTCGCACTTGCACATATGCAATTTTAGATGCTGGATTAACAATAAATATATCTTTGAAGCCTAGAGATGCATAAAACATTAGTGTTTGTCCTAGCTCTGTGGAAACCTTTGAAGGTAGGGGTGATTGATATGTTGCATCAAAAACTAAAGTAAATGTAGTTTTTTGTACTCTAGCCACTGTTTCTTCCAAATCTTTTAAATATTGCTCTACAAGAGCTGCTTTAATAAACCCTATTATTTGGACGTGTACCTCCTTTTTTGCCTCATAAACCGCCATCTTATATTTCTCTTTATCAACGACTATCATCTCAAATCTCCTTTTTATAACTTTCTAACTTTATTTGCTGCTGTTAGTATTATTCTATAAATATCACTAAATACATACATTTCAATATAATTACATCTGTAGCTACGATTGATAGGCATCGTCTATTTATTTTTTCCACAAAAAAACTATCCTTGAACATAATTAGGATAGCCAAAAACACTTATTATCTTGGCAACCCGACTATCATTATCCAAGGGGATTTTAGACTCGTAGCTTTGCGTCCTTATCTTTCGATAAGTTTGCCTTTTTCAATTTTATAAAAATAATACTAACATCACATTGATATATTACAATTACATTATAAAGGACTTGTCAATTTTTGTCGACATTTAGTAATTTACTCCTAATAATATCAGATGAATTAGAGGATTTCTCAAATTCATTTTTTCACAAACTTGTTGAAAGTTATATCATTTCACTGCCCATCAACATTCTTTTTCAAAGTTCTCAAGCAATGCACGCACTTCATCTGTTGATTTCGTATTCATCAGTTGATTTCTTAGTTCAGCAGCTCCAGGGAATCCTTTTACATAAATTTTGAAAAAGCGATGCAGCCCTGTGATTGAACGTGGTAGTACTTCCACATATTGATCTTGAAGATCAAGCTGTAATCTTAAAAGATTAAGGTACTCTTTACTGCTATGCTCTTTTGGCTCTTTTTCAAAAGCAAAAGGATTTTTAAAAATACCTCTTCCAATCATAACGCCATCAATACCATATTGTTCAGCAAGCTGCAGCCCAGTTTGACGATCAGGAATATCTCCATTGATTGTTAGTAGCGTATTTGGTGCAATACGATCACGTAATTTTTTGATTTTTGGAATTAGCTCCCAATGCGCATCTACTTGGCTCATTTCCTTTCTTGTTCGTAAATGAATAGAAAGATTTGCAATATCCTGTTTTAAAATATGTGTTAGCCACTGCTCCCACTCATTTACATCGTTATAGCCAAGTCGTGTTTTCACGCTGACAGGCAATCCTCCCGCTTTAGCTGCTTGTATAAGTTCTGCCGCAACGTCTGGACGCAGAATCAAGCCACTACCTTTCCCTCTTGATGCCACATTCGGTACAGGGCAACCCATATTAATATCGATTCCTTTAAATCCTAGTTCTGCCATACCAACACTCATTTGACGGAAATATTCCGGATTATCCCCCCAAATATGTGCCACCATTGGTTGTTCATCTTCTGTAAAAATCAAACGACCACGCACACTTTTCATGCCCTCTGGATGACAATAGCTATCCGAGTTTGTAAACTCTGTGAAAAATACATCCGGTCGACCAGCCTCGTTTACTACGTGACGAAAAACAACATCTGTCACATCTTCCATTGGTGCAAGCACGAAAAATGGACGTGGTAAATCACGCCAAAAATTATCTATCATTTCAAATCCAAATCCTCTCACTATAATACAACTTCAAACTCTCGGTTAAAAAATATAAAGTTCATTTACACTTATATCATGCTTAATAACTTATTATCAAACACAAGTACTTTTGGACATTTATAATTTGTGAAAATCGCAAAAAAGCAGATGGTATAGATTTTCTATATCAACTGCTTTTCTATTATGCCAACTTCAACCATCTACGGTTTTACAATGTGTGGAATAATTCTTATACAAAAATAACATTTAAAAAGGCAATTCAAGATAACAGTAAGATATCATAAAGCTGTTCGGATCATAAATTCTTTGATATCAAACACTTTTTCTTGAACTGCCCAGCAAATTGCAATCATTAATTCGATTCTACATTCTCATCTTTAGAGTAATTATACTGAGAAGGATCAACTGGAGTATAACCTGTTGGCGTATAGAATCTCAATAAATCACCATTCACGACTTTATCAGACAATTCTAATTTACGATCTACTTCATTTTTGATAGTTTTTGCAGACTCTAATTGACTGTCATCTAGTAGTAAACCTGTTTTATTATCATAATATTTTTCATTAATTGAATAAATCGTAGGGCTGACAAAATCGCCATTTCTAAAAGGCACAATTTCATTATGCTCTTCTGATAATAAGTCTGAGCCAAATTGAACAAATTTTTGCGTATCAATCCCCAGTAAATGCAATAACGTTGGAAGAAGGTCTGTTTGTCCACCATAAGTATGGTTGGTTCCACCTTGTATTCCGGGAACATGTATGAATAATGGTACGCGTTGTAAATTAGTACTTTCATATGGTGTAATTTCTTTCCCAATCACTTGCTCCATCGCTGCATTATGATTATCGGAAATACCGTAATGGTCACCATAAAGAACAATCATCGTATTATCATATAAGCCTAATTGTTTTAATTGATTGAAGACCTGTTCGATTGCTTCATCTGCATAACGAGCTGTTTGGAAATAATTATCAACACTTACATCTCCAGTATTAGCTTTATCAATTGTTACTAAGCCTTGATCCATTTTATATGGATAGTGGTTCCCTACCGTAATTAATTTCGTATAAAAAGGTTGTGGTAAGGAGCTTAAAAGACTTTGAGATTGTTCAAAGAAAGGTTTATCCAACAAACCATATTCAGCCATGTCATCTGAAGAACCCGTGTTATAATAACTAGCATCAAAGAATTTGTCGTAACCAAATGATTTATAAATCACATTTCGGTTCCAGAAACTTCCGTTATTACCATGGAATACAGCTGATGTATAACCATAATCTCTTAAAATACTAGGAGCTGCCTGGTACGTATTTTGTGCTTTTGTAATATAAGCAGAGCCTTGTGGTAACCCAAATAAAGAATTTTCTAGCATAAATTCTGCATCGGACGTTTTACCTTGTCCTGTTTGATGGAAGAAATTATCAAAATACATTGTATTCTTATCTTTTGTTAATGAATTTAAAAATGGTGTAACTTCTTCACCGTTTAATTTATAGTTGATAAGAAAGTTTTGGAATGATTCTAAATGTAAATAGATAACGTTCATGCCTTTTGCTGCACCAAAATATTCTGCATTAGGTTTAGCGTAGTTAGATTTTGTATAGTTAATCACTTCTGTAATATCACTACTATCCGCCAAAGCTCTCTGTGAAGATGCTTTCATCGTTTCTACTGAATCATAAATCGTATAGTTATACATTCCTAAATATTTCACAATATAGTTTCTATCAAAACCTCGCGTTAATAGTTGCGGGCGACTAGTTTCTGCTAGCCCTAAATTAAGGATTGATACTACTAATGCAAATGCAATTATTGTCATTGCTTTTTTATAACCAAAACGATTGGTATCTTTTTGTATTTTTCTTGAGAATCGTAGGTAAAACATTAAAAATACATCCACAAAGAACAAGATATCATAAGGCTTTAGTAAAGAAAGCACACTACCACCTAAATCTCCAAAGTTCTGCGTTTGGGAAAGTGTAGGCAATGTAATGAAATCACTAAAGAATCGGTAATAAACAATATTGGCATATAAAAGAATAGACATCAAAGTGTAAATGACAACTAGTGATGTATATTTTCGTTTTCCTCTAAATAAAAATGAAAATCCTAGAAATAGCATTGCTGAACCTAGTGGATTTATTAGTAAAAGGAATTGTTGTATGATTCCTTCCACGCCTAGGTCAAATTGTGATAGTTGACTGATATATGTTTTAATCCATAGCATTAAAACAGCTAATAAATATATTCCTAAAAAGTTGTGTAATAGATCATCTTTTTTACTTACTAGATTTCTCATTTTTGCACCTGCCTTTTACTTATCTAAATTTAAATCTAAAATAAGTATTGCATTTTAAAAAATGTTACTTCACAATAACTTTTTTTGCAGCTTATGTAGCTTACTCCCCATTTAGATTTCTGTCAAGTTGTTAATAGCGTAAAAGACAATTAGTATAATTATTGCCAATTCACATAAATTCTGTAATAAAAAACCTTGCAAATGTTGGTTTTTTAACTAACATTTGTTGTTTTTTAAGTGGCAGAATGTCAGCTCTTGCGCTGTCCTCAGTTCAGTCTAATTTCCAATACTTTATTTCAGATGAATTTTCATATATTATGCATAATACCAGGTCAACATATGGGAGGATAATATCTTTGTTTTCCTAGTATATATCGATTGTTTTTGCAAAAATCCCTTTCAATAAACAAATTTTAATCATCATAAACCTTCCCATAATTCGTTCATATCACTTTACTTCCATCTTTTACAGTCCCACTTCATTCGCTCAATAAATTCAACCAAAAATATCTTTATTCATTTTTCAATACAAAAAGAACGAATTCCTTTAATAAGAATTCGTTCTTGATAAATGATTATTATATTAACTCCACACGTTTGTTAGCAAACAAAGCCAAGTACTGTTCGGCATTAGTGATAGATAGGAAAATATGTCAGTCCCCTGTCATTCTTATTATCTTTGGGCTAACGTCTAAATACGCATTAATGCGCCATTAGGCTTTGCTAAATCTTGAACTGTTATCTGGTTCATTTTACAAAAATGTTTAAAAAATTGTTGTGCCAGCTCTCGTTCCTCTGTGTTACTTTTCAACGAAACTATATCAAGTAAAATTTGAGCCATCCATAAATTATCAAAATAACGGTATTTACCTGTATTCCATGTCATTTTGTCAGGGGATTTTTTATCTACATAATATTGCCAAAAAAGTAGCTGATCCGATTCCTGTTCTGTAAGTTGGATTCTGTATTTTGAATGAGCAAGAATATTTCCATCTTCACAAAGCTTACCGATAAAATCTTCATTCACCATATAGACACCTAAGATATGTCTGGCTTTTTCAGGCATGCCGGAATCTATTGCTGTTAACAGGACAGCACTATTTTGATGCAAGCGGATGGGTTTGTTTGGCTTCCCCTTGTTATTACCACTTTTTATTGCGCCCGAAAAAACCTTCCACTCTGAAAAAGAACTATTTCGTTCTTCTGTGTCACACCTAAAAACCATTTGTGATTCTGGATGAAGTTTATGATGTTTCATAAGTTTTTCGTGCTCTAAGCGAAGTTCCTGGTATTTTCGTTGTAGTTTTTTTTCCTCTTCTTTCTTCCGTTCTTCCTCCTTTCGTTCCATCTCCTTTTTTTGTATTATTTTATCAAGTGAATTAGCATCACTTTTATCATGTAGTTTTAGGTGCGTTCCAAATACATCAGGGAAAACAAACATTTTATTTTCCGATGCGAAATTTATTTCAATACTAGTTTCATTATGTTTAACTATACTACCCATGCCAAAACGCTTGTGTGTAACTTTCTTATTGATTAGATTCATTATTCTAGTCCTCCTTATGAAATAAAAACCCAGTTACTATTAGATAGTAAATTAATAATTTTATTCAACTAACTTCCTTTAATGCTCACATAACTGTTTTAATTTTTTTCTTCGGCTTAAAAAAGGATAATAAAAAAACGTATCCAAATTCTATCTGTAAAAAAGGACAGCGGAATTCGAAATACGATTTTAAAAAAACAATTGTAAGACTATTATAACATTTTTTTATAAATTTACAAATTTATTATTGACAATATATTTTATCATGAGGTAAAATTAAAATTTATTCTCTGAATTCCCGTGAAATAGCTATGAAATAAAGCCCTCCAAAAAGTCGCAAAACTTCTGGAAAGCCCCTATAAATAACTACTTGATTACCGGTGATAAGCATAGGAAGTCTTCATGATATAAAATCAATACAAGCAATTCCTTTCCTAGAAAAGAAACGGATAGATTAATCTATGTACTAATCATATATGCTGAACATTAGATATTTCCAATTAAGTTCCATATAAAAAGACCCCAATTTCGCAAAAGTTATTTGCAAGAAAATCAGGGTCTGGATTGAGTATGTCTACTTTTTCAAGTTATATAGTATAGCTTTAAAATTTTCGGTATCGTATGCGAATTACGTGTGTACCAGGTATATTAAGATAACTCCAACCACGCAACCGCTTCACAATGTGGTGAGTGCTGATGGTGGTATAAAATCAAATAGAGATGTAGTGGATTCACCTTATCTAATACTCTCTTTCTTCTCTATGCCTTCTAATTTGCTCATCTTTTTTAATTCCATCTGATTGTTTAATTTCATATTCTGCCCATTGTCTAATTCTGCTTAATCTATGCTGTAAATACGGCTCCATTTCTATTATTAGTTTTTCATGATTTTCTATTGCTTCAGAAATATTTATCACTTCAAAAGAATGTCTTCCAGCAATAAACTCATGGAATAGTCTATCATCCCATTCATAAATAGATAGAAGCCACTCTGTAAGAGGAGGAACGTAAGATTTATCTTCCTCTCTGCTAGCAGGCGATTCAATATGTCGTGCTAAAGCTCTAGCTGCTTCAATCCCATTATCTTCGACCCACTTCTTAACAACTTCTATTTCAATAGATTCAAATAGACCTCTATAAACACGTAAATAGAAAATATAATTATTCGCATTTAGCATAACTGTGCCTAAACTAGACATAACATACTCGGAGTACCCGTCTTTTGCAAACTTTTTAAGATACTTCAAAGAAATATTTTCCAAATGGGAATGACCAGCCTTTTTACCTTTCAAAATTACAACTAGTAATGATATCTTATGTTCCATTAATTCTTCTGATAAAAGTTCAAAAACTTGTTCCCAGTCCCAATCGTCGAATTTATAATTTTCCACAATCAAACATTCTAACAGTATTTTTATTAAAAATACTGACATTTCTGGAGTGGCCACAGTTTTATGATTTTGACGATGCCAACCATATGCTAGTTTCAATATTATATATCTTGAAAGTCTGTCATTAGATGCACTTTCAATCTGTAAAAATAGTTCATATATTTGAGAATCAGACAAGGTTTCATTCCAAGTACTATATTGCATAGATAATAAACTTCCAATTAGACTTTTATTATTTTTTATTATTCTTAATAACCTATCATATCCAGAACCATTTATTTCGCATCCAATTACTATTGATAAAATACTTTCAGGGAATTTTTCTTCATACTCATCTAATATGTTTATATATATTTCTGGGAAGAAGCCCTGTTTACTTAATATACCTTGTAAATACGCAATAACTATTATTGTATTTTTATTTTCTTTAATCAAATTAACAATAAAATCATTGAATTGATTTTGCTGATCTAAAAAACCGATTCTTCTCATCAACTTTTGCACAAAAATATTATTATGAATATCTCCTACCAACTTTAAATAACTATCCATAATAACATTATTTTCTAATACTTCTTTTGCCAAATAATCAATATCTCTATCAACGACTGACTCACCTTTTCTATGATAACTTCCCCAATAATCACCTAAAAGATATTCTTTCATAAGACCGTCAAAGCTCGGATCACTTAGTTCTTCTAACCAGTTTCTTAACTCTTCAACGTTGTTTATAAAATGACCATATTTGAGATGCCTATATAACAAATCTTCAATCGCATTTCTCAACTTAATTTCAGTATCTTCCTCGATTCCATATTCTTTAAAGATATCTTTTAAAGCTTCTATAGTTCCGAAATCGATAAACGTTCTTAATTCTTTGATTATAAAATCTTTTATAATTTCTATTCTTTCATCTTTAATAGGTTTTAAATTAGAAATTAGTGTTTCCATTGCCATTACTTTCAAATCTTTCAACTCTTGTTCATTGGCCGGTCTCCACTCTTGTGGCACCACTCTACCTCCAATTACTTTTGGTGGTACAATCTTAGAGCCTATTCCATTAAACACCGGCACAATAGCATCTAATATTAAACTAAGATTTAAACCTGTAGAATTTTTTAATCTGTGCATGAGTAGAGTAAATCTACCTTCAAACGGTGTCTCAGTATTTGATAAAATCGGTGTAAATAGTCCTATCCAAACTCCTTTACTATTATTCGATATATGTAGCTCAGTTTCATTCTGAGCTAAAATAAACAATACTTCTTCACATGCCCAAAAATATTCTTTAAAACATGCTAAATGTTCACATAGCCATACTATGTATCTTCGTTCTCCATTTGAACTTAAAAACCCTCCATTTCCCTTAAAGTTTAATAATTCTTCATTACTTGCTCTCTTTAAAGTTCTTTTTAACCACCCTAGACCAATTTCAGGTGAAAACTCTGTATATACTTTAAAAACCTTAGCGTTATCTACATTATTCAATAATTCTAATCTTTCTTCAGAAAAAGTCTCTAGAAACCAGGCGGATAATTCCGCAGCTACCTCCTGTCGAAACACTTCATGACATTCTTCTACCCTGTTAATAAAACGTTTTTTCATTAGATTAGTTGGCATACCATTAATAAAATTACTTAAATCATTTTTAACAAAGGGCCATGAATCAATTTCAAAAATATATCTTGATAAAGCTCTCGGTAATGGCTCAAAAAATTCGTTTTTTATTAAGCCTAACCAACATTTACTCGCTTTATCGACGAATGCAAACATACTTTGTTGATTTAATCCAAAATAATCCGATAGATAAATTATTTCATTTTTATATTCTCCAGCTATACCAATATCTATCAAAAGACATAACTTACTATAATATTTTTTAAACTCGTTTATATCACCGATTTCAGACTCAAATTGATTAAGAATTCTATCTAAAGTACTCTCCATGCTCCAAAATCTATCTCCTACATGTAACATACTTGTAAACGATTGTTCCCTGTGATACGTATTTAATAAAAGTATTAATAATCTCAAATCTTTATCACTTAATCTCAAAATATTCTGGCAACCAAGGGCATCAATAACCGGATTAACATTTTGAATTAAGTTTATTATATCTTCTTCTGATGGCTGTTCTATTATTCTTAAACCTTCTATTGCTCTAATCTTATACTCAGGAGAGACACCTAAAGTAATGATTCTAATATTAGAAGTAGAATACATATTATTTAGACTTTCCCATTCAGTTATAGTTATATCATCTACCACAAAGTAATATCTTTTATTAGGATCAAAATTATAATTATCTACAGATTCTTTAAATGAAACATAACTATTAAAATAAAGTATATTTGAAAGTTCCTCTTTTTCAATGCAAGCTTGTAGTGTTGCTCTAGTTTTACCAATTCCAGATCTCCCTACAAGATGTAAAATATTTATCTCATTATCACTTAACAAATGATTATGAATATCATTAATTAATGATCTAGTTCTTTCTGAATCAAGCCATTCTGTAGAATTTAAACGTTCGTCCCTTTTCCACTCACTTAAAATTTTTGCATGTGGAAATACTTTTTTTAAAACATATTCGGGTTTTAACATCGGTAGCTGGTGATATTCAGTACTTGCTATTATTTCGTTAAATTGTTCAATAGATTCAGCATTTAATGTACGATATGCAACTTTTCGATCCTTAATCTCAGTAAAAATCCCTACTAAAGCAATTTTTCTATCTGTTGTTTCGATGAAAACTCCTGAACCTGAGAATCCTGGTAAATAAGTAGCTGCACCACGATCAAAAGTAGATAAATCATATTCTGTTTTCAATTCAATTATATTAGTTTGTTCTTTTAATAAGTTTGCATCAAAGCTTTCCGCCGGATTTCTATGTGATCTTGTATGCTGTGGAAAACCATAAATTGTAACATTTTCTCTATAATTTTTTTCTGCTAATAAAATTTCTTCAAGATCTTCAGGAGGTTTAACAATTATTAAAGCTAAATCGGACTTATTATGTAATTTATAATCAATGACCTCAATCGAGTTCCACTCTCCATTTTCTAATCGCAAAATTTCTATATTTGCTTTCGAAAAACTTTGTGCTTCTTTTGAAGTCCCTTCTAAACAATGTTTAGCTGTGAAAACATAAGCATAATCTTGAGATGGTATTTTAAATAATAGACCACTTCCCTCTTCATCTATACACTTAATTTTCACTGCAATATTCTCATATATTTTTGAAAAACTCATATTACACCTCTATTTCTTCTATTTCATAACATTGAACTTTATAATCTACTAATTCTTCTTTTGAGAAAATCTCATTATAAATTTCATAATTAAAGTAAAACTTTATTGGTCCCCTGTTTTCAATTATTCTTGCAAAGGCTTCTTTATTTGGGTGACCGTGTTGTGAACCATCTGTACTTATAATGAAGTTTTCACAATCTATCAAATCTAATAACTCTTTACTAGTGTTCTTTTTACTTGCATGATGAGATACTTTTAAATAATCAATTTTCAATTTATTCTCATTGGAATAACCTAGCTCTTGTAAAGATGAAACTATATCACTTGGCCAACAATCTCCTAATAAAAGCACTTTTTTATCAATATATTCTAATATTAGTGCTATCGAGCTTCTATTAGTGTCAGAAGTATCTTCAGCAAATTTTTTTTGAATTAAATCACATATATTCTCATCGTAATCCTTTTTATTAGCAGCTTGTAATGTGGTTTCATCTTCTTCGACTTTCATCACTTTTTTTAAGGCCTTTATACCATTTAACGTTGGGGCTAGAACTGTAATTTTAGCATTATCAATATTTAATTCTTCCCCCAAAAAAATCACCTTTTCTTCCCAATGACCTTTTTTTCTTAATTCTGCTTCTAATGTATTCCCGCTCTTCATTCCCATTTTAGAATCATTAGATAGAAGTAAATTAATTTCTTCATTGGATTCATCTAAATTTGGTGCCATACTTCTTAATAAATCTTTAGAATTAAACCATACTTTTTTTATTAAATCTTTATTAAAATCAGCATCTTGATACAACTCTACTATCCCACCAATATGGTCATCATGTATATGTGTAATAACTAATAAATCTATACTTTCCTCTTTATCTTGAAGACTTTGTAAAACCGGTTTTAAATTTCTAGAATAGGTTCTATAGGTACCACCGTCAACTAATATATTTTTAACTTTTTTATCACTATCTAAAAAACTAATTAATATACAGTCTCCATCAAAAGCCTTAATAACTTTTATCTTTAACATAGGATCTCCTCTAAGTTAATATTACCAATCATCTTTATAGCAATATAAAAACATTGGTAAAAATTTTTTTCATTTCTTTTCAATACTTTTTCTTTATGAATAGCCAAAAAGGTAAACTTCACATGGAAATCTCTAATCGTATGATTTAATATCAATAAATCAGCTATTATAACACCCGCCAATCGGACTAAAACTATTTTGTTAATTGCATAACCTATCACATCTTAAACATTGTAGTTCTTACCCGTTTTAACATAATAAAATTCTTCAAAGCTCTTAGATTTGGCCATTATATCCCCTTAGTCGTAATTATTTTAAAATGCTTTCTTCCTTAAAATTACAAGTACCATTTACCTTAACATTTTTAGTTGCACTAATAATTCCTACACTATATTTAGCCCTTGTTAGAGCAACATAAAATTTAGCTAAAGTTGTTTCATCTAAAACTAACTCCCCAGTTTTCAAATACTTTTCCATCTTAGCAGTAGGTTTTATGAGGACTCTATCAAATGTTAAACCTTTTGAATCCCCAAAATTAATCGCTCTTGGTAAAGCCGTTCTGGAGTCGTATCTTAAACACTGGGGATTATATCTTTGAATATATTCTTCTACATCATTCGGATGAATAATAAATACTCCATCATGTCCAGTATGTTTTTCATTTTTTGATAATGTACTAGCCATACCCTCGAATAAGCCATCAGCAAAATCACATATCATTTGATTACATCTATGACTAATATTCAAGCTTTGATCTACCTCACAGATTTCCGTTCTTTCCATAAAGTAATTAATAATATTTATCCCTTTGTACTTCTTATTCTTAGTCGTATTGTTTGTTGCATAGGTTGCTTGTCTAATATCACCTACAAACAATGTATTTATTGGAGAATACATTAAAAAATTAAATATTTCTAAATCATAGCCAGCCATATCCTGTACTTCATCTATAAAAAGATAATCGTATAATTCACTTAATCGAGTAATAGTCTTATATTCACATTTTTGAGCTACTAGCTCTGCTAATTCGGAGAGCCTATCTTTATTTACCTCATTCTTATTGTTCAAAAAGAATGCTTTAAAATTTGATTTAGAAATGTATCTATTAACTGGCCCATTCGGAAAATATACTCCTTCTATTCGTTCTTCATAAACAGTATTCTGGTATGGTCTTATTAAGTCTGCTAACAAAAATGAATACCAGCTTTTAACTACAATATATTTAGGTATAAATCCATGAAGTGTATTAATTTTCTTCTCAATTTCTTCTCGATTCTTATTAGTAAATGTAACTATTAAAGTTTTTTTAGGTGCATTTTCCAATGCCTCATTTACTATATAAGTTGTTTTACCAGATCCAGCGGCTGCAACAATAACTTTATTATTCAATTGCATCTAAAATATACCTCGGCATATGAATATTTTTATCAGATTCAAAAATTTTAAGTGCGCAACTTGTTTTATTATTTAACATATAACTTAATAACCGCTCATCACTAAATTTAGGATGATTAAAAATTTGTTTTAATAAACCCGAGTTACTTTCGTTAGCCTTAATTATATTGGGTTCAAGCGTATTTAAGTTTTCATCATTCCCATAAAATATTTTCACATTGGGATTACTCAAATATTCTTCATATTTTTCAGTGATATTTGACTTTATATTACCATCATTATCTGTGATTATAATAATTTCCTTTTTAAGGTTAGCAGATATTTCAATAAAGCGTTTAAAGGATAAGGCGTCTACACAAAAAATATCTACACCGTCTTCTAAAGGCAATTTCCCATACTTATCCTTATAAGCTCTTTGTACAATCAAATCATCTGATGGTCCTTCTACTAAAAT
The DNA here is from genome assembly GCF_058788755.1 of Lysinibacillus sp. FW301-JW8. NCBI lineage: Bacteria > Bacillati > Bacillota > Bacilli > Caryophanales > Bacillaceae > Lysinibacillus > Lysinibacillus sp. FW301-JW8. The sequence goes on along the minus strand of NZ_JBYTBB010000026.1, from coordinate 45,070 downwards.
AACTTTTCGGCTTAATACTAAACGCAAAGTGTCATACCCAGGCAACCTCATAAAAAAATCTCTAGTTTCTCTATCAAGTTCATTAAATGTTGTTATAACTTTGTCGTTTGAAAGTAATAACATTTTTCCAATGTCTAACTTATTTAAAATAAAGCTACTATGCGTTGTAATTATTAATTGCTTATTTTCATTCTTAGTCTTAATTACATTTAGTAATTTATTTAAGTTAGATAGCGACAAATGATTTTCTGGCTCTTCAATTAATACCACTGCTTCTATTTCTGTACTGGATTCTAATGCCAATTTCATTTTTATGGCATTTTGTTCACCTTTCCCTATGTATTCGAATGGAACTTCATCCAAATAAGCAGTGATAATCTTATCCCAGTTAGTTTTGCTTGAAATATCAACCGATACGTTTAAATTTTTATCAGTAATATCACCTTTCTTTTCATTTATACTTTCATTTATTGTTGATATCGAAGGGTTTTCTGAAAAAGTTTCTTTGAGTTTTCTATAATGAACTGCTAATTCTGTGCGCTGTGAGGGTTCTAAGGAGTCATTTAAAATTTTATGCAGGTAAATATCTGTTCCGTTTTGATATTTTAAAGTAGAAGTATCTATTAATGTGGATCTGGCTGGTATACTTCTAGAAGTTAAACTATTACCCGCAAAAGATCGCCAAACAACTTTGTAATATTCAATCGGTAATGTTTTAATTGTACTAACATCTTGAATATAAGCTTCATATTCAGCTTGATATGTCGAATCAAATTCAATGCTTATAGAAGCTCCCGGAGAATCAATTCTTAATAAGTTATTTGTTCCCTTCAACTCGCTATATACGTTATCTGGATTATCAAAATATAATTCAATGATTATTTTAGGTAATTCAACTTGGGGATTAGTGCTTAAATCTTGTAAATACTTTTTTACACATTCTATATTAAATAAATATGGACTTAATTCATTTTGAAGTAATCTATTGTTTAATTGACCTGTTAAAACTAAATTAATAGCTTCTAGCAGAGTGGATTTCCCCGCTTCATTATCTCCAATAATAATATTCAAGTCTGGATTTAAATTTAATTCAAAGTTCTTGTAGGATTTATAATTTTTTATTTTTAATCTATTAATCATGTAATCACCCCAACCTCATTTGATTAACCACATTATACCATGTATAAAATTTAAAAAATTACATTTTACTGGACTTGAAAATTTCACCTGTACTCTTAAAATTAAGTTAAAAAGCTACTACAATATTCATATAAGTCTTTACTTATTGTTTTATATTTCACTTCCAACAATCCCATCAGTTCACTTCTGTGATACCTAACCTAAAAATCTTTATTTGACTACGTGTGCAAATAGCGCCTTTTAATATACCTCTATCAACAGTTAGAAAAATCACTAATCTCGTATCGATCAAACTACTCCAACAATTCAAAATCACATTCCTATCTACTAATCTCCGAGTACCTTTTAAAAAATCCCATAAGTATTTTACTTATTTCACATATATTGAATAATCCAATTGCATTTCAATTGGCTAGGTTTCCAGCATTCATTGCTAGTGAAGCAAAAAAGACACGTTGATTTTTTGCTTCGTACTCATCACAACGTTTTATATAGAAAGAGAAATCCAGTTTCAAATCGTGCTGTTGCCTAACTTTGAAATGGTCTGTATCGCATAGCTGTTGCTAGATACTAGTTAACTTTAACCATCGTCTCAAATTAGCTTGGGGACAACTATTAATGGTGGTAATACACCTAAAAATACAAGTAGCTCAATACTCTTAGAGCAAGAGTTTAACAATAGCTCAGTTCTAACCATCTATTTAAAATAGATAACTATGTCTGTGGACATTGACCTTGCTTTTCTTTACCTTTAGAAGCTAGCAAATCGCTAGTATAAGCAAGCTGCACCCGCTTTTATAGCGTTAAGCAATCTTGCTTAAAGTTGTGCAAAGTAGTACTTAACAAGACGTTAAAGACGGCCTTATCATTCATAACTATATATATATATATCCATATAGACAGTGGGTTTAAAGGGTTGGGAAGCCTAGTGATATAGCGCTTCTTCAAGACCTTTTTATATAAAAGTCATAAAGATGGTCAAAATTTCAAATGGGTGAAGTCTGCCCTTTTATCAAATACAACAGAGAGGATTGTTCATCATAGGAAATCGAGGATGGATTAAAACAGAAAAAGAAATGCAAATGGCAGCAAAGAAAAATGAAGTTATTTTAAATAAAGGAGGATACCTTAATTTAATGTCACAATTAAATAAAATTGCGAAACATGGAAAAGGAATAAGTGTGCATAAATCATTGCCACAGTATTACAATCACATGGATTTATTTTGCCGCTTCTTAGCAGACAATTATAATTTGAAAACATTGGCTAATATTCAAAACAAGCATTTAGTAGAGTATGTCATCGAACGTCAAAGTGAAGGGAAATCAGCAGCAACCATTAAAAATGACTTAGCTGCAATACGCTATTTTCATGACCAAATCCCAAAGGCCCGTTATTACCTCAGCAGCAACCAAGTACTGAGCGAAAAATTTAGTGAGTTTTCGTTAGAACGAAGACGTTTTGGTGGTGTGGATCGTCGTCCTACACAAACAGAATATAAAGCATTAGTTCAGCTTGCTGAGCAAACGAAAAATCCTGATATGGCCTTTGTTATTATATTAGCGAATGAAATGGGCTTACGAATTCATGAAGCCATACGATTAAGCCGCACAGACGTTGAAAGAGCATTTAGAGAAGGCTATTTAACGGTTACGGGCAAAGGTGGTCTTATCCGCCATGTACCACTTAATGATGCTGCTACAACAACATTAAAGCTAGCAATACAAAATATTCCGCGCGGTGGAAAGATTTTTGTTCCTCCTACGCAAAAAGCACATCAAGTTATTCAACGGATTCAAGACTTTATTAAAAATAACCGCTATAAAATCATTGATCCGTTGAATACGCGCCAAGCAGGAATTGAAATAACGATGCATAGCTTTAGACATGCCTATGCAAAGGAGCATTACGACACTTTCCTCGCGCATGGTTATTCAGAGGAAAATGCCCGTTTAAAGGTAGCACAGTTAATCGGTCATAACCGTGAAGACGTGACGAAAATTTATTTAGCGGATAACTAGAAATATGATTTTTAGCAGCTATACTATTTAAAATATTATAGGGGATGATTTCGTGCAGCAACAATCAAAATCACTCGAAGTTTTAGCGCTAGAAGAAAAGGTAATATTTCTCGAAAAGAAGCTTACAAGTGAAACAAAAAGACTTAGAGAAGCTATTGGGGCTTGGAGACGTAAAGTTGAAGGCAAAGGTACAAAGCGCGAATCATTACGCGAAGGCTATAATGCTGAACGAGGGATGCACTATAAAGTGTATGTATTGGACTTGCCCGGTGATTTAAGCATCAACCAAGTATTAGACATTATCAAAGAAGAAATAATGCTTCAAATGTATCCTTATACTTTTAAAAGAGTGGACTATTCTCGTAAGTATGACGGCTGGCTATTAGAAATTGAACGTGAATTAAATAAGGATATGAGCCTTGAAGCGGCATTTTTAAGTAATTATTATTCTCACCTAAATAATTTAGAGTAGCATATAGAAATTAAATGCTACTCTTTATAAACTTCTCACGTACACCAAACCTAAGATTAAGATAGAAGTTAACCTGCCCCCTAATCTTTATATAATGCCTTTTTATTTTTTACAAACTCTTCAAAATCTTCATTAGTCCAATGTGAAAATCCATATGTTTCATGAAATTCAGCATGTAATTCTTTTTTTAAAGGAATTCCCAGTCCATATTTAAAATGTAACTTTAAACACACTTCACTTAACATTTCAAGCTCTTCTACTTTGTAATATCCAATGTTAGGTTGCACTTCTAGCCCTGCAACCTCAAATGTTTCTTGTAAAATTTTATAGAATGGATATTTTTCGTTAGCATGATGATTCACCAATTTGCCAGCTTGATTAGAAATATAACACTTATAATCTGTCTTCATAAAACTAGCTACATTCCAAGGTTTGATATAACGACGAAACTTTTTAGAAATAGGAGTAACCCCCCCTTTCCAATTGTGATGGTTTTCAGCTCTTAAAGCCTCTTTAAGACAGCCACACGATCTTGTATGATCATTAAAAAACTTATCCTTAGTAACGTATGTAATGTCTCCACAATCACATAAACATTCCCATAAAAGTTCTCCCTTTTGTGTTCTATAATCTGCTAACCGTATAACTGTTAACTTATTTCTCTTAAATCCAGTAATATCTTCATACTCGTTTACTAAACAGCCACAGCTTTTTTTACTACCACTATTTAAATGTCCTGTAGTAGCCTCAGTGTATTCTCCACAGTCACAAAGAGCTTTCCATAAATGGTAGCCATTCCTTTTCTCTGCTATCTTTTCAGTTACTGTTAATTTACCAAATTTCTTACCAATCAAATTAGGTGATTTAATACAGCCGCATGATTTTTTACTACCACTCGTTAAATCACGAGTTTTTGCCATAGTCGTATTACCACAATCACATTTAACTTTCCAAAGGAAATTTCTTCCAACATCATCAATTTGATATCCTGTAACTAATAATTTCCCAAACCTTTTACCTAACAGATCTGCACGATTTCCATGTAGGCATCCACAGTTTACTTTTCTCCCTCTTCTTAAATCTCCTCCACTTACTTCTAGGGGTTTACTTAAACCACAATCACAGACCGCTTCCCATATAATAGAGCCATCTTCAGCCTTACCCACTGGTCTAATTACAGTTAACATCCCAAATCTTTTACCTGTCATATCGATTCTCATTAACTTTCCTCCTAGTATTAGAATTGCTAATAAGATATCTATTTACTTTTTGCCTAACAAATATACTAGTTTTTTCAAAGAATAATATATTTATTGATTTTTTTCTCTTTAACCTTAAAATAGAGAATTTTATAAAGTAGACTGTGTTTACTTTTAGCTAAAAGAATCTATTTTTCATATTGATTACGGAGGAAACATGAAAACCACAAATATCTTTGAAAGCGAAAATCCAACATTATGTATTAAACAAACACTCGAACTCTTGTTTGACACATATATCGAACAGTTCTATGCTGAAACTAAGGTGAATTCTACTACATCTTCTCAGGAGGATGTAAAACAATGAAATATACAATATATGCTCGTGTAGCAAATGATTTGGATATCAAAAAGGCATCGATTTCTACTCAAAACAAGCTCTTTGACAACTCAATGAATTTTGGTTTATTTGCTTGGCTTTCAGAAATGGAAGCCACTTATACAAGCCTTCATTTAAAAACAGCTTATTATAATGAGACTCAGGAGAATACTTTAAATCATTCAAATAAACCAGGTGATTTCCTATGAGGTGTGTAATTTATGTTCGTGTTTCAACAGATAACATTGGACAAAAAACTTCAATCCCTGCTCAAATTGCACTTTTAAAAAATTATCTTGAAGAACAAGGGTGGGAACTGGTCGAAATTTATATTGATATTGAATCCGGCTCAAAAACTAATCGCCAAGGTATTCAGCAATTAATGAAGGATGCAAAAGATAAAAAGTTTGATGTCGTACTTTCAAAAGAATTATCTCGTATTTCTCGAAATGGAGCTTTTTCTTACGAATTTTATAATATTTTAACATTGAATCGTATTCATTTAGTTACATTAGATGGTGCCATTAATACACTAGACGATAACTCAATGAATCTCGGCTTATACGCTTGGTTATCTGAAATAGAAGCGGTTCGTACAAGTAAACGAATTAAAGCTTCTTATAAGGTACGTGCAAAATCTGGTCGCTTTGACGAAGCGCCTTACGGTTATGATTTAACAGATGGAAAACTATTCATTGCCAACGACGGCAGCGCGGAGATTGTAAAGCTCATTTACGCTGAATATATTAACGGTAAAAGTTTCGATGCAATCGGACGTTATTTATTTAATGAAAACATCCCTACCCCAGCTCAACGTAAAGGGAATCGTAACGCAGGAAAACATTGGCACGGGTCAACTGTACGACAAATTTTAGAACGCGAAATCTATACTGGTTGTTTAGTTGCCCAAAAGACTTCTACCATTTCACCAACCACAATCAAACGGATTCAAAATCGGAAAGAAGATTGGATTATTCGTGAAAACACGCATGAACCAATCATTTCTATAGAAGATTTTGACCTAGTCCAACAGCTGATTAAATCTCGAAAAAAAATACGTTCCCAACAAAGTACGCATTTATTTACCGGATTACTTATTTGCGACAATTGCGGTGCTGGGATGCACTTTAAGCGTGATCGATATGTTTGTGGCTATCAAAATAAACATGGTAAAAAAGCATGTTCTGATAACTTCCGACCTAAAGAAAAGGATTTAATCCGATTATTATTAAACGACCTAAATCAAATTTTTTTTTCAAATGTCTCTTATGAATCAATTGAAAAATTAGTTGAAAATAAAGTTAATAAGTCTTTATCAGCTAAAAATGCTGATTCAACTAGCCAAGCGTTACAGACTGAATTAACACAATTACGGAAAAAAAAGCAAAAAGCGCTCGATAAACTGTTAGATGATAAAATCGATCAAGGCGCTTATGATGACCTTGTTACTGGACTAAACCCTAAAATTGAAAAATTAGTACAGCAGCTAAATGAATTAAATAATGAAGAAACAGAATCAATCGTTAGTAAAGATGAATTGAAAACATATATCCTTAGTCAATTAAATCCTAAACAACCACTCACAGAGCTTACACCAACAATCTTAGCTCGCTTCATTCATAAAATCATAGTAAAAGCAGACGGCCAATTAGAAGTGCATTATCGCACTTCTAAACCGTCTGCTTTTTATGTTTCTAGCAATATTAAGTTAGCTTTACCAAAGACACATCCGAATAAAGCGTACGTTCAAAAGCACGCTTAAATACGGATTAATCAGCTAGTTCAAGCCACGCACAGCATTCACAATGTGTGGAGTGTGGGAACATATCGACAGGTTGAATTTCCTGTGTTTGATAGCCACCATCCTCCAAAATACTTAGGTCGCGTGCAAGTGTGGCTGGATTACACGATACATAAACAACTCGCTTTGGACGTTGCTCTAAAATGGTTTTTAGAAGTGCTTCATCACAGCCTTTACGCGGTGGGTCTACAACTAGGACATCGGCTTCTTTGCCTTCCTTATACCAGCGTGGAATCACTTCTTCTGCTGGGCCTGCCTCAAAATACGTATTTGTAAAGCCGTTCAGTACTGCGTTACGCTTTGCATCTTCAATAGCTTGTGGGACAATTTCTACGCCCATAACTGCCTTTGCTTTTTGAGCAAGGAATAAAGAAATAGTACCGATTCCACAGTAGGCATCAATTACTCGTTCGTCACCCTGTAGATCAGCATAGTCTAGTGCTTGTTTGTAAAGAACTTCAGTCTGTTCAGGGTTTACTTGATAGAATGAACGAGCTGAAATTTCAAAGCGTACATCACCAATTGAATCAATAATTACATCCTTGCCCCATAGATTTATGGTTTCATCACCAAAGATGACGTTTGTTTTGTCGCTGTTGATGTTTTGCATTATTGAAGTGATATTTGGTACAAGCTTTTGTATCGTCGCAACGGCTGCCTCTTTTTGAGGGAACTTTTTCTTTTTGGTTACGAGTACAACCATGACTTCACCAGTTGCACGAGCTTTACGAATGACTATGTGACGTAGCATCCCCTCATGTGATAGCTCATTGTATGGCTGGATACCTATTTTCGCTAATTCCTTTTTCAAGCCTGCAAGAATAGCATCCGCCTCACCTGTTTGAATTAAACAACGCTCCATATCGACAATGCTATGCGTTTTAGTTTTATAAAAACCTGCAATTGCTTGTCCTGCTTCATCTATGGAAAAAGGAATTTGTGCTTTATTGCGGTAATGCCAAGGCTCTTCCATGCCTTTCACAGGAAGAACAGGTGCATCAATTTTACCTATGCGTTGCATAACGTTCCTTACCATATTTTCTTTCCATTTTAACTGCCCCTCATAGGATAAATGCTGTAATTGGCAACCACCACATTGCTGGAAATAGTCACAAGGTGCTCCCACGCGGTCTGGGGACGGCTCGATAATTTCTACAACTTTGGCAAAGCCGTAATTTTTTAAGGTTTTCAACACATGAACTTCTGCCGTTTCATTAGGAAGTGCGCCTTGAATAAATAGTGGATAGCCATCGACCTTTGCGACACCATTACCATCATGTGTTATATCTTCTATATAAACTGTTAGTCGATTATTCTTTTTCACGGGTGCTGACATTCGTACATCCTCCATTTCAATCTTCTTATTGTAGCATGTGTTGGCGGATGAAAAAAGAACAAGGCTTGTTAATTATTGTAGGAACTATCTGATGAGCAGAATCTGACTGGCGTAATTTACCTGAGTGGATACATCTGCGAGCTGAGCGAAGCTACACTTTACTTGAGCGGATATTTCTCCAACCTGAGCAGTTCTCCTATTTACCTGAGCAATTTTTTCTCCAACCTGAGCGGGTCTCCTCTTTACCTGAGCAGTTTTTCTCCGACCTGAGCGATTCTTCTCTTTATCCGAGCAGTTTTTTCTCCGACCTGAGCGGTTCTTTTCTTTACCCGAGCGGATTCTTCTCTAACCTGAGTGGTTCTTCCCTTTACCTCAGCTATCCTGATTGACCATCCCCGCCCTGCCGAAAAAAGAGCCGCTATTCGCGACTCTCTTCCTGCTGCTCTTTTGCTATATGATGATCTTTGGGAGCCCACCAGAATGCTGCGACAATTCCTAGAATTACTACAATAAATGGCGCATAAAACATAAGAAATTTCTCCATTATTCTTTCCTCCTATGCGTGATTGTCTTCTTTTCCTGTCACGTAATTTTTGTTAAATAGGAATAGCTTCATCAATAGATAAAGTGACGGAATAAGCAGACATAGACCTAAAATAAACGCAATCACAAGAGCGATTGCCATTTGTGTGCTGGTGAAGCTATCGTAAATTGTTAAATACGGGTACAGTAAATATGGATATTGTGCGATACCGTAGGCAAAGAATGCCACTGCAAATTGTGCAATCAATAGTCCTACAGCAAGACCGTAATTTTTTCGCATCCATATTAATAACACCGTAATAATAAATAGGATTGCTGAAATGGCAAACAGCCACCATAATTCAACCATATGATTATAGCTCTCTGGGTTGATGGATTTCATTTCATACACAATGCCTAGCGCACTAACCATTAAAGGTGCGGCCCAGATAAGCGCATATTTTCGCATTAGGTTTGTGGCTTCCTTATCCTTTGCTTTGTGGGCATACCATGTTAAAAATACAGCTGAAATATAAAGTACAGCAGCTATGCTTAAAACGACAATACTCCAGGCAAATGCACTTGTGTAGAGCGTCCAATAATTTAAGACGGGCTGCCCATTTACAATATCGACATATCCGCCACCAGCAATTGCAAATACGACGGATAGAGAGGCTGGGATAAGTAAGCCTGCCACACCATATGTTAGTGTGTATCCGATATGACCTCGTGAGCCGTATGATTCAAATGCATAGTAGGAGCCTCGTATTGCTAGCAGCACGAGTGAAATACTAACTGGCACAAGTAAAATCGTTCCATAATAAAAGGCTGTTTGCGGGAAAAATCCTACAATCCCAACAAAGAAAAATACTAAAAAGACATTTGTCACTTCCCAAACAGGCGATAAATAACGCTTAATAATATTCGTTAAAATATGATTTTTCCCAATGAGTAGACTGTAGGCATTAAAGAAGCCTGCCCCAAAATCAATCGATGCAACAATGACATAGCCGAATAGGAAAATCCATAGGACTGATATACCTAAAATCTCTAATGTCATAGGAAATCACCGCCTTTTTCAGAATGGCGATCTTCAATTTCACGTTCAATTGGATTCTTTTTGAACATACGAACCAATACCACAATACTACCTACTGCCAATACGGCATAGACACCAGTAAATAATAGCATCATTAAATCTACATGGTCACTCGTAGTTGCCCCCTCTGGTGTTCGCATTAAACCATATAAAATCCAAGGTTGTCGCCCAACTTCTGCGAGCCACCAGCCTGCCTCAATAGCAATAATGGAAAGCGGTCCTCCTGCAACAATAATCCATCTAAACCAACGTGTGTGGATAAACTGCCAGCTACGTGCTTTCCCCACTACATAAAGCAGTGAAACAAGCACCATGAACATGCCAATAAACACCATTATATTAAAAAGATAGTGAATATAAAGTGGTGGTCTATCTTCCTCTGCAAATTGATCTAAGCCAATAACCTCTGCAGTTGGGTTATTATGAGCCAATATACTAAGGGCATACGGAACCTTTATGGCATATTTCACTTCCTCACCATCTAACACACCAAAAAGTATAAGTGAGGCTTTATCTTCTGTTTCAAAATGCCATTCAGCGGCCGCTAATTTTTCTGGCTGGTATTCTGCTAAGTACTTTCCTGAGAAATCTCCGATAATTGCTGCTGCAATAGAGAAAATCAGACCAATCTTCATAAGTAATAATAATGATTTTTTATGGTACTCATGCTTAGAACCTCGAAGCATGCGATATCCTGCAATAGCTGCTAAGACAAATGCTGATGTCATATAGGCTGTCACAAGAACATGGGCTACCTTTGTTGGCATCGCTGGATTAAACATTGCTAAAAAGGGTTGAATATTTACTAGCTGCCCATCTACAATATCAAAGCCCTGTGGTGCGTTCATAAATGCATTGACAATTGTAATAAACACAGCAGACATGGATGCACCTACAGCTACAGGAATTAGCAATAACATGTGCTTTTTCTGACTATCAAAGCGATCCCATGTGTATAAATAAATTCCCAAGAAGATGGCTTCAAAGAAAAATGCAAACGTTTCCATAAAGAGTGGTAACGCAATTGTTTGACCAGCAAGTTGCATAAAGTTGGGCCATAATAAAGATAACTGTAAGCCTATTGCTGTTCCCGTAACTACACCAACTGCAACAGTAATGACAAAACCACGTGCCCAGCGTCTAGCCATTAAAATATAATGCTCATCGTTCTTTCTATACCCAGTCCATTGAGCAATCATAATCATTAACGGAACACCAACACCAATCGTTGCATAAATAATATGGAACGATAATGTTAGCTCAGTTAATGCTCTACTCCAAAAGACTGCTGATTCGTTAATCATCTCATTGCCCCCCTAACTTCCAAATATTCTTCCAAGTATGGAAAGTAGCATGATAATTGCAACACCGAAGCTTAGCCAAATGAGCTTTCTTTCCTGTGACTTATACAAAGGCAACACTTCCTTTCCCTTAGCTATACCCCCATTTTCCACTATTACAACGAAAAAAACCTTTAAAATGGACCGAAATTTCAGCCTATTATAAAGGTTTCAAATTTTGTTCAAGTAATATACGCACATTTGCCAAACATTTTTCTTAATTCATTCACAATCAACATTCACCATGGATTTCAATACATTATTGTGAATAATATCCAAGTTATAAGTGGTTTTTTAGAACCATAATTAAATAAAAAATTAAACCTTAAATCAGGTGACTTTTATTCGTTAATTAGTTCCTTTCACTATTGAGTGGTTCAGTATCTTTTTGAGCTTCTTCTCCTCACTATTAAGCGATTCGGCATTTTCTGAGCTACTTTTTCCCATATCAAAAAAGATACGATCTCCTTTTTTGAGCTCTTCCTTTCACTATAGAGAAAAAATATCCAAATTGTTCCTTCAATACTTAAAATCAAATGAAAAGCTCTCTTGCACTGGATTAAGCACAAGAAAGCTCCTTGGTTTAATTATTCAATTAAAATACGATCTTCCTCACGAATATCTGCAAGTGGTACAAAAATTTCAATATGGCGTTTTAGGTTTTCAAACGTGGCAGGCGCATCCCCACCGTATTCGCCATCTAGATTTAAATGTATTTCATCTTCTGTCGTTACTTTTACCACACTTGCTTTTTTATAAATCACTCGATCATCATTTAAATGCTCGCCTCTTAAAGCCATTGCTGCCAGCTGAATAAATTCAGGAAGGCTTACTTTTTTCAATACTAATAATGTAAAATATCCATCATTGATACTTGCGTCTGGGGCAAGCTTTTCAAAGCCGCCCACTGAATTTGTTAAACCACATAAAAACATCATCGCATCTCCATCGAATACTTCACCGTCATATTCAATACGCATGTGAGAAGCCTTGATGGATGGAATCATTTCTACTGCTTTTAAGTAATAAGCTAGCTGTCCGAGCATTGTTTTCATTTTGCTCGGTACTTCGTAGGTTAACTCGGTAATGCGACCACCCGCAGAAATATTGATGAAATAGCGTTTCCCATTTAATAAACCTACATCCACTGGCAACGTATCGCCCTTTATAATAATATCTACAGCATCTTCAATATTTCGGGGAATGTGCACGGCACGGGCAAAGTCATTTGTTGTGCCCATCGGAATTAAACCAACTTTTGGTCGTTTTTCGAATGAGCTCACACCTGAAACAACTTCATTTAATGTGCCATCTCCACCAACTGCAATAATGATATCAAAGCCACGTTCTACTGCATTTTTTGCCGCAATGGTTGCATCGCCTTCACAAGTTGTTGCATGACAAGATGTCTCATAGCCTGCTACCTCTAGTTTTTCCAATACTTCTGGTAGATGCTTTTTAAATACCTCTCGTCCAGATGTAGGATTATAAATGATTCTTGCACGTTTCATAACATACCTTCCTGCTTCATAAGATTCTACTTCATTCAACGAATTATTCGCTGAAATGTTGCACTATTTTTTAGACACACCGTACTCCATTAACGACTATTCCCACGCAGCTGTCACTTGATTTTTAAAATCCTCATAAACAAATGTCCAATAGGATTGATTCGTTATATTTTCCTCACGAATTTCCGCATATAATGCCTTTTGTGCATCTTCAAATGCAGGATCTTCTTTATCAGGCAGCCCTGCTCGTTTGCTCACTACTAGTTCCTGTAATTGTGGTGCACGAGGTCCCCATTTGCCAATAACCTGTCCAGCATTATCTAATAAAAGATAGATTGGAATAGCACGACCGCCATTTGTTAAATAGCGATCAATTAAATCTGTATCCTCATCACGTAGTACAGCACGCATATCTAGACCTGCTGCTTCTGCAACTCGGCGAATAATCGGATTGTTTAGCATAGCATCCCCACACCAATCCTCTGTAATCGTTAAAATTTTAGGCTGCTTGTTTTTTAGCAGCTCGACAAAATCATCATTTGTTGGCACTTCGAAGCCATCATAAATACGAAAGCTCTCCTCTTTTAGCGTTGTCATATTATCCATGTATTGCTGAATTGAAATTGCTTCATCAAAATATTGTTGCTCTGTTTTCATTGTAGGTATCCCCCTAATTTTTTATTTTCTATTCTATATTTTGCTATGAATACTCTTTTTAGACAACTGTAAAGCTTTATAAAAATAATGAACTTCTTTATTTATAACCTATTATCTATAGATAAGCTATTTTATTACAAAACAACTTGCATAAAAGTTAAATTAATACATCTTTTCGATATTAAAATATGAGGTGTATTTAATTGAAACTAAATAATTTCTCGTTATTCCGAGGCATAATGAATAAAGATGCTTCGAAAGCAAATATGTCAACTATGAAGCAATTAAGTCAATATAATCAATTATCTAAAGGCACAATGAAAACTTTATGAAAAATTAGATACAGTCGAAATTTCTCTCGCTAGCCGACAACAGCAAGTCACTAACCAACAAGCACCACAATCGATCACTACTTTACAAGGTCAAAAAATTCAAGAGATACAGGAAAAAATAATGTTCTTGAATTTACTGATGGCGCTAACTATCGGTTTAATTATAATGGTGTAACTGCAGTGATGAAATGCTACTATCATCATTCTGGCTCTATTCTAGGTCCCGCCATAACGGATATGGGAGAGCATTTTTGTGTAGAGGCTTCATCTATCTATTCTTCAAAAGATTATAAAAATGTAGATAAAATTGCCGAATTCTTTTCAAGTCTCACAAGTAAATCTGGTTTAATTGGTACAAGGTATTCGTATTCTAGTGAAGAAGCATTAGAGATATGCAAAAGTGTTGGCATTGAATCAGGTTGGTTTACGGTGAAAAATAGTGGTGCGTCTGTGGAGCATTATTTACGTGAAGACGGGAAAATTTTTGCCGGACGTCAGATGGTGGATGGTCTCAATGCCTTTATGACAAATAATTTACTTGATATTGGGTATAGGCAGGGAGAAAAAATTACAATTGGGAATACTACCTATGAGGTGGACGAAACGGGACATATTCAATTGCCGAAAGATGCAGCTGTATTCCTTTCCTATAACTTAGATCCTGTTTATACAGAACGGCAACGACTTGCAACGATTAAAGAAAATTTAACGAAAGCTCAGCAATTAAAATGCGAAGGGCAATCATTTAATACGCCTACACATCGCTATTCGCTTTATCAGGATGGAAATTTAATGGAAACCAAACTATAAAAGGAAAGATGGTACTAAGGCTATAGCCTAGTACCATCTATTTTTAACGCTTTGCAATTTCTTGTTGTAATAATTTATTGACCATTGGAGGGTTTGCTTGACCTTTTGTAGCCTTCATAATTTGACCTACTAAGAAGCCGATAGCACGATCCTTACCATTTTTAAAGTCTTCGATTGATTGTGCATTATTGTCTAGGACCTCTGTAACAATCGCAAGTAATGCACCTTCATCTGAAATTTGAACTAAACCTTTTGCTTTAACGATATCTTGTGCTGAGCCACCATTTTCTACTAATTCAGCAAATACCTTTTTACCGATTTTAGAAGAAATTGTACCATCCGTGATTAATTTCACCATTTCAGCAAGATTTTCTGGCGTTAATGCAGTATCTTTAAGATCTTTTTGTTCTGCATTTAAGTAGGCAGAAACATCACCCATAAGCCAGTTTGCAGAAAGCTTGGCATCCGCGTCTTTAGCTACCATAGCCTCGAAGAAGTCTGAGATTTCTTTTGAAATAACAAGAACACCTGCATCATATGGTGTTAAGCCTAGTTCCTCAACATAGCGTTTTTTACGAGCATCTGGAAGTTCAGGAATTTCTGATTTTACACGCTCTAACCATTCATCATCGATTGATAGACGTACTAAGTCAGGCTCTGGGAAGTAGCGGTAATCATCAGTTCCTTCTTTAACACGCATAAGGATAGTTTTACCTGTTTTTTCATCGAAGCGGCGAGTTTCTTGCTCAATTACCCCACCTGAAAGAAGAACATCAGCTTGACGTAATTCCTCATGCTCTAGACCACGACGAACATAGTTAAAGGAGTTCAGGTTTTTAAGCTCTGTTTTTGTACCAAATTCTTCTTGACCATATGGGCGGATTGAGATGTTGGCATCACAACGTAAAGATCCCTCTTCCATTTTACAGTCTGAAACATCTGCATATTGGATGATTGATTTTATTTTTTCAAGATACGCATACGCTTCGTTTGGTGTGCGAATATCTGGCTCAGAAACGATTTCTACAAGTGGTGTACCTTGACGGTTAAAGTCAACTAAAGAGTGGTCACCAGCATGAGAAAGCTTACCAGCATCTTCTTCCATATGAAGACGTGTAATACCGATACGTTTTGTATAGCCATCTACTTCAATATCGATCCACCCATTTTTTCCAATTGGTTTATCAAATTGAGAAATTTGATAAGCTTTCGGATTGTCAGGATAGAAGTAGTTTTTACGGTCAAATTTTGTTTCTTGTTCGATTTCCATATTCAGTGCAAGTGCAGCACGCATAGCGAAATCTACAACATTTTTATTTAGCACTGGCAGAACACCAGGGTATCCTAAGTCAATAACTGTTGTATTTGTATTTGGTTCAGCACCAAAATGAGCTGGTGCTGGTGAGAAGATTTTTGAGTTCGTTTTCAACTCAACGTGTACTTCTAAACCAATGACTGTTTCAAAGTTCATGTTATTTTCCCTCCCAAATTTGAGGAACTTGTTTATGGAACTCTGTTGCTTGTTCAAAAGCATGAGCTACACGGTAAATTGTTGCTTCGTCAAAGTATTTACCAATAATTTGTAAGCCTAATGGTAATCCATTCTCCAAGCCGCACGGGATGGAAATGGCTGGTACACCAGCTAGGTTGATTGGAATCGTTAAAATATCGTTTGCATACATTGTCATTGGATCATCCACGTTTTCACCAATTTTGAATGCTGGTGTTGGTGCAGTTGGTCCAATGATTACGTCAAAGTCTTCGAATACTTTGTCATAGTCTGCTTTGATTAGTGTACGGGCTTGTTGTGCCTTTTTATAGTAAGCATCGTACGTACCTGCACTTAGTGAGTAAGTACCAAGCATAATGCGACGTTTTACTTCATCACCAAAGCCTTGTGCACGTGTTTCTTTATAAAGGTCCATTAAATTTGTAACGTTTTCTGCGCGGAAACCATAGCGGATACCGTCGAAACGAGAAAGGTTCGAGGACGCTTCAGAAGAAGATAGGATATAGTAAGCAGCAAGTGCATATTTGGAGTGAGGAAGTGAGACTTCTTCTACTGTAGCACCTAAGCCTTTTAATACTTCTAACGCATCAAGCACTGATTGACGTGCTGCTTCACCAACACCTTCACCAAAGAATTCTTTTGGTACAGCGATACGTAAGCCTTTTACATCACCAGTTAGAGCTGCTACATAGTTTGGTACTTCTACGTTTGCAGACGTTGAATCATTAGGATCTAAACCTGAAATTGCCTCAAGTAAAAGAGCGTTGTCTTCAACATTACGTGTAATTGGTCCGATTTGATCTAAAGAAGATGCAAATGCTACTAGTCCAAAACGAGATACACGACCATATGTAGGCTTCATCCCAACCACACCGCAATAAGCTGCTGGTTGGCGGATAGAACCACCCGTATCAGAGCCAAGTGAGAATGGTACTTCCCCTGCTGCTACTGCTGCGGCAGATGCACCTGAAGAACCACCTGGTACGTGGTTTAAGTTCCAAGGATTTTTTGTTGTTTTATAGTAGGAGTTTTCATTGGAAGACCCCATTGCGAACTCATCCATATTTAGTTTACCGATCGTTACCATTCCGGCATCACGTAGCTTTTTCACTACAGTTGCATCATATATTGGCATAAAGCCTTCTAGAATTTTAGAAGCACAAGTTGTTTCTAAGCCTTCTGTTACGATGTTGTCTTTTACACCGATGGGAAGACCAAACAGTGGTCCACGCTCTTCAAATGGCACTTTGTCCATTTCAGCTGCTTGTGCAGTTGCTTTCTCTTCATTTGAAGCAAGGAATGCTTGTACATTGCCATCAAGCTTGGCAATACGTTCATATGCTTCTTTTGTTAAATCAGCGATAGTTAAGTTACCCGCTTTTAAGTCAGCTTGTAGCTCCTTTGCTGAACGTTCAAATAACGTCATGAGGAATCCTCCTATTTTTTAGTATTACATGATAGCTGGTACTTTTACTTGACCATCTTCTTGTTCCTTTACGTTTAACATCATTACTTCACGGTCTAAGCCTTTTGTTGCCACATCTTCACGCATAACGTTTACTAATGGTAGGACGTGAGTTGTTGGTTCAACATTCGTTGTATCTAGTTCGTTTAATTGCTCTGCGAAGTCTGTAATTTTACCAAGCTGTTCAGCAAACTTTTCAGCTTCCTCTTCTGATATAGCAAGACGTGCTAAATTTGCAACGTGCTTAACTTCCTCTTTTGTTAATTTTGCCATTTTTTACACCTCCGAATACACATTCAAATCATTGTTTTTCTTGATAACAATAGGGTTGAATAAAGTTAACCATGCAAATAATCATAACATTTTTCCTATTAAAAATCACAACTTTCACCAAAAATATAGAAACTTTCACTACTGTGGCAGAGTGTTGTCTCTTTATAGGTGTATCCATTTCTTCGTTATTTCTATCCTTCTTTTTCTAGCTTTTCTTTGGATGGCTACATAAAAATATAGCCAGCCCGGAGCTGACTATATTTTATTCATAGATATGCACATAAGGTTCTTTATCATTCGATTTCTTAATAATTAACGCCTCTGGACCGTTTATCGAAGTAATACTTACTTCAACATTGATATTATCGAAATGATTAATGAGAACACCAGTTAGATATTGGGTAAAACCAATAATTTCTGCTTGACCGAAGAATTGAATGGGTACTTCTATTTTTAGCTTTTGTATTTCTTTATTTTGATAGAAGCCTGTTCCTATCACACTCGTATAGTTAGAAAAATATTTATCGATATCCAATTTAAATTTCTTAAATTCATTGCTATCCTCTCGATAAACATCCTTCGATTCATCTGTTGGGAATAGGACATATTCTTCATCAATTACTTGCCAATCCGCTACATCGTTTTGTCCAGATTTTGCAACGCCATAGCTAAAATATGTTCCTGGAATAATATCATTGTTAGCTTTCTGTTTAAATAAGCCTATTACAATAGGGACATCTTTCAATTCTTCACGAGCTCTTAGTCGAGACACAATTTCTGTAGCCATTTTCTTGCCTTGTTCAACAAGTGCTGACTCTGGTATTGGTTCCTCATAATACTCCCCATATTTTACTTTTTGATAATAGTAAATAGAGTTTAAGGAAAGTCCTATCGAAATACCGCCTAATTTCACTTTATTATCTTTTGTCTTCGTTAAATAATTTTGCTCAACAATATGTGATAAATATATAGGTGCCTTCTTTGCACGCTCCTCTGGTGGCATAGATTCCACTGAAGGAGGATTTAAACCATCCTTGACTTGGGAACTACGCTTTAGCCAATCGGTCACTGTACTTTTAGCTAAATACTGACCTTCCTGGAAGAAAAAATTCTCTGTGTCAAACTCCTTTTGAGAAAGACGCATCAAGCCTGTTTCTACTTCCTTCATATCATATTTTGTATATATATTTGAAACTACCAATCCCCTGCTAGCACTTTCCTTGTAAGGAGTTAACGCACTATAATAGGATTCATCTATCTTAAAGCTTGGAATAACGGTTGTTTCCGCTTTTTCCTGTTGTGTCTCTTGTGTAAGCTCTGTCCCCTTCTTAGTAGGCACACAGCCAACTAGCATTGTAGCAGCGATAATTGCTGGAATGAGTCGAAGTGACTTCATTATTTTAATACTCCTTTACTGATATTCAATTTCTACTTGATGAATCTGTTCTTATGTAAACAGAAAGCTGGCATCTGCTATTAAAATGCCTTGGCTTTCTGTCAAATCTGTTAGGACAATTCATCAAGTACTACGATAATCATCTAAATTGTTAAACGAGGTTAAGTTGTTCTATCAGGCTGTCCTCATCCCAAACTTCAATACCTAATTGCTCGGCTTTTGTTAGTTTAGAACCGGCATCTGCTCCTGCAATGACAAGATCTGTTTTTTTGCTGACACTGCCTGTAACAATACCACCCAACTCTTCTATTTTCGCCTTTGCTTCGTTACGTGTCAATTGCTCAAGTTTACCAGTTAAGACAATTGTTTTACCTGCAAAAGGATTATCTCCTACAGTTACCTCTACCCTTTTACCTTTATAAATCATATTGACGCCTGCTTCTGCTAGACGACTAATCACTGCACATGCATCCTCATTTGAAAAATACTCAACAAGCGAAGAGGCCATTTTATCGCCAATCTCATAAATTTCAACTAGCTGCTCCTCTGTTGCTGCCATTACTGCCTCCATCGTTCCATATGTTTCAGAAACTATTTTTGCAGCCTTTTCACCAACATGCCGTATCCCTAGTCCGATTAATAAGCGCTCCATTGAATTTTCCTTTGAGGCCTGGATAGCATGTACTAAATTTGTCGCTGATTTTTCACCCATGCGCTCAAGCTCAACAAGTTGCTCAACAGTTAAATGATATAGATCAGATACATCGTGAATTAAACCCGCACGCAATAATTGCTCAACGACTTTATCACCTAGCCCATCAATATTCATCGCATTTCGTGATACAAAGTATTTAATACTTTCAGCAATTTGTGCAAAACATGCAGGATTTACACAACGTAATGCTACTTCACCCTCTATGCGAATCAACTCACTATCACAGACAGGGCAATTTTTAGGCATTTCGTAAGGCACTGTATCCTCAGGTCGTTGCTCCAGCAGCACTCCCACAACTTGCGGAATAATGTCACCAGCCTTTCGGATAATGACTGTATCGCCTATACGAATATCCTTTTCACGGATTAAATCTTCATTGTGCAATGATGCACGTTGAACTGTCGTACCCGCCACTTGAACAGGCGTTAAAATGGCAGTCGGCGTCACAACACCTGTACGACCAACTGTTAAATCAATATCAAGTAATGTTGTTACTACTTCCTCAGCAGGGAATTTATAGGCGATTGCCCAACGTGGACTCTTTGCTGTATACCCTAATTCATCCTGCTGAGCATAACGGTCCACCTTAATAACAATGCCGTCAATTTCATAAGCTAAATTCGAACGATTTTCTGTCCATTTATCGATAAAGGCTAATACCTCCTCAATCATTGAACAGCGTTGACGTTCCTTATTAGAAGGAAATCCCATCCCCTCTAAATAATCAAGCATCTCTGCATGACCATCGATGCCATATACTTCACCATCGCCGCCAATAGCATAGATGAATGTTGCTAATTGACGACTTGCAGCGATTTTAGGATCTAGCTGACGTAATGAACCTGCAGCCGCATTTCGAGGATTAGCAAATAGCTCCTCTCCATTGTCAACACGCTGAGTGTTTAATGCTTCAAAGGATTTCTTAGGCATATACGCCTCACCACGAACCTCTATCGTGATTGGTTCCTTTAAACGCAAAGGTATCGCGCGAATCGTTTTTAAATTCGCAGTAATATCTTCTCCTACAACACCATCTCCTCGCGTTGCACCTTGTACAAAAACACCATTTTCATATTTTAAGGAAATGGCAAGACCATCGATTTTCAACTCGCAAACATAGGAAAAATGATCACCAATTGCTTGACGTACTTTTCGGTCAAACTCACGTAAATCGACTTCATTAAAAGCATTAGAAAGACTTAGCATAGGAAAATCATGCGTCACCTTTTTAAAACCGTCTACCACTGCTCCGCCAACTCGCTGGGTTGGTGAATCTGGGAAAATTAATGACGGGTTTGCTTCCTCTAGTGCAATAAGCTCATGTAATAATTGATCATAGACACTATCTGCTACGACAGGTTGATCCAACACATAGTAGGCATGACCATATTCATGCAATAATTTATTTAGTTCCGCAATGCGTTGTTCGATTTCGTTCATTTTAGTTCCTCCGCTTACGCTTTTTCAATAGGTGCAAATTGTGCTAGTAATCGTTTAATACCGATTGGTTGTGGAAAGGCGATATCTAGCTCTGTACTATCACCCTCACCTTTTACACTAACAACCATACCTGTTCCCCATTTTTTATGGACTGCTTTATCTCCAGCCTTCCAGCCAAATTGGTCTCCACCAGTTGCTTGTAATCGAGAGGTTGCAGGCTGCGTTTTCTGAATGTCTCCAAGTGTTCGCCTTTGATAATTGCCTGCCGAACGGTTACTAGAAGCAAATGGAACTTCAGGTTTCGCGCCACCTTTGGAAATAGATTGTGTAATATCCTCTGAAATTTCACGTAAAAAACGAGAGGCATTGTTATAACTAGAACGACCAAAAATCGTTCGGCTTTGTGCACACGTTAAATACAAACGCTCCTCTGCACGAGTTATGCCAACATAAGCTAGACGCCGTTCTTCTTCCATTTCATCCATATCATCAAGTGAACGAGAATGCGGGAAGATATTTTCTTCCATTCCAATGATAAAGACAACGGGGAATTCTAAACCCTTTGCGGCATGCATCGTCATTAAAATGATATTGCCTTTGGATGTATCTTCTTTATCTAATGCATCAATATCTGCAATAAGTGCTAAATCTGTTAAGAAGGCTATTAAGCTCTTATCATCACTACGCTCTTCGAATGCTTTTGTTACTGATAAAAATTCTTCAATATTTTCTAGACGGCTTTCTGCTTCAATCGTTTTTTCATTTTGTAGCATTGCTCGATAACCAGATTTTTCAATCACCTGCTCTACCATTTCAGTGACCGATAAATATTCCTGCATCTCTGTATAGCCTTTAATCATCGCATAGAATTGCTCAGCTGAATTTGCAGCCTTGCCTGATAGCCCCATAAATACAAGGTCATTCATGGCATCAAAAATTGAACGATCTTGTTCAATTGCATAGCGCGCCATTTTTTCAAAGGAGGTAGCACCAATACTGCGCTTTGGTTCATTAATAATACGTGCCAGCGATAAATCATCATCATTATTGGCAATAAGACGTAAATAAGCCAGTAAATCCTTAATCTCTTTACGATCATAGAACTTTGTACCGCCAACAATTTGATAAGACATATTGGATTTAACAAGTACTTCCTCCATAACACGTGACTGAGCATTTGTGCGATATAAAATCGCAAAGTCATCGAATGAGCGATTATCTTTTTTAATCAGCTGTTGAATTGTTTGTATAACGAATTGTGCTTCCTCTTGCTCGTTATACGCCTTGTACAAGACGATTTTTTCACCTTCTGCATTTTCTGTACGCAGTTCTTTTGGGTAACGTGTTGTATTATTTTGAATGACGTCATTTGCTGCTTGGAGGATGCGTTTTGTTGAACGATAATTTTGTTCAAGCATAATAACCTTTGCATTTGGATAATCCTTTTCAAAGGATAGGATATTGCCAATGTCTGCCCCGCGCCAGCGATAGATTGATTGGTCTGAATCCCCTACAACGCAAATGTTTTTAAATTTTTTAGCCAATAACTGCACAAGTAAATATTGAGATTTATTGGATATGGATAGGTAAGCCTTTGAAGTGGTCTCTAGCTTTTCCCCCCATTCACACCGTACGTGAGAGTTTCCCCTCATACGGCGTTCCATCAGTTAATTGCTCTTCATTCTACTATTTCATTTCTCTTAGTCCTACTTGAGCCTATTAGTCACGAAATATAGCCTGTTTTTTCAATTAACTAACTAATGGCTATCCCTCCACCGCTTATTATCACGGCTTCACTGGTACTGTGCCATCACTTTCACTGTACTTAAAATGAGGTTATACATACATAGTAGCTTTCCCTCATACCGCTTCACTGAGTGCAATCTCTCCACGTAACCAGCTTCCCACGTTCCAAGAATCATATCTTTTCATATAAAATCCTTAGGTCATTCCTCTAACCCTGTTAGCTGGATGATGCCTGTAACATCATAAGGTGTTTCATAAAGACAAATCTTACTCCACCTCACTAACCCGCGCGTGACGGACCACCCTTTCGAATGGCTATACCTCTAGAGCCGTACATTCGGAATTTCGTCAGTAAATAGTTATATAATTTACATTCTAACCATAGATTTTCTTATAGAACCCCAGCCTATCTATCACACAGAATACCTCTATTCCGCTTTCCTTCTTTCGATTAGGGTGATATTCAACTGACTTCACCGAGCTTATAACCTAGCTTTGATTGCACAAATCTACGCTATTCGGAGGATTAGGCGAGCCTTTCTGAGCGTTACCTCTTCATTCGACTCTTCTGATTCTTAGTTCTCCTAACATTCGTTAGTGGCTAATCTTTTCAATTAGCAACGTGTCGCACTATCTTGATACTCATCAACATGAATATATTGGAATTTATTTTGATAGTATTCAAGCACCTCTGGGACTCGCTTGAATAATGTAATAGTGGTCATTATTAAGTCATCGAAATCTAGGGATTGGTTGCGGCGTAATCTTTTTTCATAGCCTTTGTAAACTTGTGCAACCGTTTTTTCGTAGGGATTATGCTCATTGATTTGGGCGACATAATCATCTGCTGCAATACATTCGTTTTTTGCTGCACTAATTGCATTTAAAATAGCACGAGGTTCAAAACGCTTCGAATCAATATTTTCTTCCTTCATCACATTTTTAATGACTGATAGTTGATCTGTGGAATCTAAAATTGAAAAATTACGTGACATTCCAAGCTGATCAATATTACGTCTTAAAATACGTACACACATCGAGTGAAATGTGGATACCCACATACTATCGCCCGTCCCATTTCCAAGAATGCCATCAATACGTTCTCGCATTTCTCGTGCAGCCTTATTGGTAAAAGTGATGGCTAAGATTTTTGATGGATATACTTCTTTTTCAATGATTAAATACGCAATACGATGTGTTAGTACACGCGTTTTTCCTGATCCAGCACCCGCCATAATTAGAAGTGGCCCTTCAGTCGTTTTGACCGCATTCTCCTGTTCAGGATTCATACCTGCTAATAAATTTTTTGTTAACTGCTCCATTTTGCACCGCCTTACAAACGTTTGTTCTTAAATTATATCGTATTTTTAACAGCCTTAACAGTAGCAAGTGCAGCTTTTAAATCATCATAAATAATATTACCTACTACTACTGTATCCGCATATTTTGCCATTTCAGCTGCCTGCTTTGTAGAAGTAATACCACCACCGTAAAACAATCGTGTATTATTAAGCTCCCGCTTCACAGCACTAATAACATTAATATCACCATAAGTTCCGCTATATTCTACATAAAATACTGGTAGCTTAAAAAAATTTTCAGCCAGACGTGCATAAGCAACAATATCATCTATTGATAAATCCGTTTTCGCATTTGTCACCTCAGCAGCCTTACAATGTGGATTTAATATACAGTAGCCCTCCGCTACTAGCTCATCCCACACCATAATATCCCCATACTCCTTTATAGCCTGATGGTGTAAGTTTTTAATCCATTTAGGATCATCACTATTTAATACTGTCGGAATAAAGTAATAGTCGTACCCTGGTGTTACCGATTCAATTGTAGAAATTTCAAGCGCTATCGGTACCTCAAAGCGTCTTACACGGACAAGCAAATCTAATACACCGTCTAATGTTATACCATCTGTCCCACCAACTAAAATGACATCTGTTCCTGATTCGCAAATTTTTTCTAATGCTTCATCTGTAATTTCTTTAGCTGGATCAAGCTTAAACACATGTCTCCATTCTAAATAATCCATTGATTTTACCACCTATCATTTTGTATCTATTCGTTTACAAGTATAGCTTATGACTGACGACAAAAAAATGAAAAAGACTGAGCAGAAACTCTACCCAGCCTCTTTACCTACTATTCTTTTGGTGCTTGAAATGGTTTTTCATCAGGATACAAACGACCTAGCATTTCATCATATGTATCGTTTCCATAATCAAAGCAACGTCGTACACGAGAAATAGTTGCTGTACTAGCACCTGTTTCCTTTTTGATTGATTCGTAGGTCTTTTTTAAACGTAATAAATGCGCAACTTCAAAGCGCTGTGCCAGTGATTGAATTTCACTAATCGTACATAAATCATCAAAAAACTTATAGCATTCTTCGATGTCTTTCAGCTCTAACACTGCTTTAAACAATTGATCTGTTTGATGCCCTCGAATTTTTTCGATTTGCATGCAATTTTCCTCCCTTTAAGGCTGCGTTTTCACCATTGCCTGTAACCCTGGTGAAGCTGGTACGAAATGAACCCATGACTTTCCTGGTGCTAATTTAACAAGCTCCCCAGATTCTTCTACAGCCATCGGTAATCCATCAATATTAGCCCATTTAACTTCTCTCATATATCCATTTTGGAATACGTACGCATTTCCACCAGAAGTTAAATCAATTTCTTGGCGTCCAACATTATCAATTGTTCGATGGTTCATTTCAAAAAACAGAACATTTGCCAATGATAATGCCTCGCCTGTTAACATATCCTTTGTGTCAACGCCAGCCGATTGTCGTCCATAATGATTACTTTGATGATCATACACATACGAATTGTGGAAATACTCACTATTTCCGTAGTAAATGTCAACTTTACTTGTTTCAATGCCTATTTTACCACGTTCATCGGGTTCATAAAAAGCCTGACGCACTTTTTCGCTGTAAATCATTGAAGCGCCTATATTTTTAGCGCCTTTTAATAAATTCTCAGATGAAATATATGAATTATGTGGTGCAACACGATCCTTCGAACGTTTAAAGAGTGTACCATCATAATTCATGCCATTTATATTTTCGATTACATTATTCTCAAGCATTGATTTTGCTTCTGGGCTATAACCATGAGCTACATAAAAGGCATCAAAGCCCTTTGCCATATCGACAAAATAGGATCTTGCACTACGAACAGGTCCAAAGTTTTCTGGTAACTCACTTTGATAGACTGCTAAAAAACGAGTAACATCACCCTCTGCCAGCATTTCATAAATAATATCCGCTGCTGCTATTCCCGATTGCGGACGTGCAGCTGGATGATTATTAATCGTCACAATAATTGGACGTTGTGTGATTTCTTCTTTAACAGCCTCACCTGTTAACGGAGCAAGAAATGCTTCCTCTTTTACAGGCTCCTCAATAACTGGCTCTTCTTCAGTTTTATTCTTTTCGTCTTCCTTTACTTCCGAGGAATCCTTTGAACATCCTCCTATCAACAAGGCACTAAATGCCATAGTAATGAATAGTTTTTTTGATTTAAGCACAAGCATTACTCTCTCTCCTTTAAACAATCACACAAACTGTAATTGGACTATAGTTACGCTAAAGTGAAATCCAACTAGCGCATAACTGCTGGTAATAATAACTTATTCTTCATAACATCAAAAATCCCTTTTGGTGTTATACGAATATAAGGTAAATGAGTGGATTGTAAAAATAATAGAGTATAGATTGCGTCACCTAAGCGATAACCTCGTTCAGCTAATGCTTGTTTTAAAGTTAGTTCTTTATTTGTCAGCTCCTCTACATCTCCATCATAAAGTAGACCACCGATTGTCAAAGGAATAGAAGCAATAACCTCTCCCTTTTCTACAAGGACAATACCACCCTGCATTGCTTTCATTTCCTCAAAGGCTTTTATCATATCTTCTTTATTTTTTCCAATAAGTAAAATATCACCCGTATTGGAGTAAGATGAGGCAAATCCTTGAACACTAGTCGCGAAGCCTTTAATCATCGTATTGACGTGCCAATTGCCGTCTCTATTAATGAGCATTAAATAACTCTCATCATGATCAGCAAGTTGCCCCTCCCTAGTAACTAAGGAATTATATGGTTTTGTAATTACATCGTTCACAAGCTCAATTCCAAAAGGCATTGAAAACTGGAAATCATGAGAATTCAATGAAAATCCTAAATCAAACGCTGGAATGGCTGAATAATCAATAGCTGCAAGTTTATGCACACGCTGTCCATCACGTTTTAACCAGACACCCTTGGACAATACGCTTTCAGGAACTGGATGCCATTCATCCTGTAAAATATTCAAAGAAGCAAAGCGTCCTGTCGCGATAAAACCATGTAGGTTGGACATATTGTAGTAGCGTGCCACATTATAAGTAGCCATTTGATAGGCATCTATTGGTGATACACCTGCATCTAAAGCTACTTGAATACATTTATCCATCACACCATCCTGATGGAAAGAAGGCGTTGAGCCATCCGTTGTCATCATTAAATGATCAAAAATAGGAAGCTCTTTTTCTACAATTCCTTTTAAGAGATGCGGTAAATCTGGGCGAATCGAAGAATGGCGAAGTGTTACCGCATACCCCTGCATAATACGCCTTTCCACTTCCTCCACTGTCATTGCCTCATGATCACCATCTGCTCCAAGCAATTTCATACGGGCTAAAGTTCTTTCTGAAGCTCCAGGAAAGTGTCCTTCTATTTTTTTGCCATATCCTTTAGCCATTTGCATACGATAGAGCATTTGGTCATCCCCATGCAATAATCTTGGCCAGCCCGTTAATTCTCCTCCAAGTAAAACATCATCCCGTTCTAACCATTCTAAAATTGATGTATTAGAGAAAATCTCTTCCTCCTGCTCCATCTCAGTTTGTGAATCAAAGCGTGTCCACCAGTAAAAAGAAAACGGAAGCTTTTTCAACTGATTCAATATTGAAAACGCTTTCTTATTTTCTAAAGATAAAACAAAACTTAAATTATCAGAAATAAAAGCAGTTGTGCCTAACTGTCCACAAAAATCAGCAAATGATTGTGGATGATAGAGCTGGAATGGATGGACATGAGGTTCAATATAGCCTGGTACAATTGTTTTATTCGTACAATCAACCACCTCTGTTCCCTCTATTAAAGGAGGCATTCTGTCACCAGCATAGACAATTCGATCTCCTAAAATCCAAATGTTTCCTACTATCCATTGTTTGAGCATGCTATGTAAATAACGTGCATTTTTTAACACAATATCCGGTGCCTTTTTACCATCAATTACTGCTAATTGTTGGCGTAATTTTGTAATTTTCCATACTGGATCCATTCTATTCGCTCCTTCCTAAATTACGTAAAAATTTCATTGTGTAATTCTAATGTGATATCACATACTACTACTGCATAAGCGCATTTTTTCATTAAAATGAGTTTTTTATGCAATCATCTTGTTTCAATCGTAACACAGCACTTTCATAAAGCAAAGTGCACCCCGCTTTATTTTTTCCACAATGACTAAAGGAGGAAATAGTATGATGCAACAAGCTAATTTAAGTGAAAAAAATGCCTTCTGTCGCTTTGCCATGGGTACAAGTATGACGGCATTTGGCATCGCTAGGGTCTCAAGAAATCCTAACTGTACGGGAGGTCGATTAATGATAGCATTAGGTGCTATGAAAATGGCTGAGGGTATCTTTAAATATTGCCCGACAAAAGCTTTACTGGGTTCCAATATGCAAAATGCCATGAATAGCTCTATGCAAAGTATGCTCAGCGGACAAAATTCTATGTCATCTGATCAATCTATGACATCTAATCAATCCATGTCATCTGAGCAAATCGACAAACTCATGAAAGATTTCTCCTCTGCCATATCTGGTAATTCGTCAGAATCAAACGCAACTGCTTCAAAGCAATCTGACGCCAGCACTTCAAATCAAAATTCCTCAGACAGTAGAAATTCTACAAATAAAGCACAAAATCCTTCTTAGTCAAAGGAGCCGTCTCAACTATGTGAGACGGCTCTTACCCTTATAAATCATACGTTTGAAAACAATAATAAGTTTCAAAGCATGATGAAATTTTATTTAAATGTTCGCCATCCAATATCTTTACGGTAGAAGAAATTGTTCCATTCTTCAGTTGCAATACCTGCATATACTTTTTCTTGCGCTTCTTTTAGAGTAGATGCTTTTGCTCCAACTAATAAAACTCGCCCACCGTTACCAACGAATTTGTCACCTGCAAGCTTTGTACCTGCATGGAATACGGCATGTGAAGCTGATAGATTCTCTAAACAAGGTAATGCATGTCCTTTTTCAACATCCCCTGGATATCCTTCTGCAGCAATTACAACACCAAGCATTGCTTCTTCTGACCATTGTAAATCAAATGGTCTTTCATCCATTAAAGCCATCATAAAATCACCAAAATCAGAAACCATTCGTGGTAAAACGACTTGTGTTTCTGGATCCCCAAAGCGTGCATTAAACTCAATCACTTTTGGACCATTTTTCGTTAATATGAGCCCTGCATATAAAATACCAGTAAACGATACACCGTCTGATTCCATGCCTTTAACAGTTGGTTCAACAATTGTTTTATAAGCTACGTCTACTATTTCCTGTGAAATTTGAGGTACCGGTGAATAAGCACCCATCCCACCTGTATTAGGACCTTTATCTCCATCGTATGCTCGTTTATGATCCTGAGCAATAACCATTGGATAAATTTGACCTTTATGGACGAATGACATAAATGAGAATTCTTCACCATCTAAGAAATCCTCGATAACAACACGGGAAGAAGATTCACCAAAACGTTGATTACCAATCATATCCTGAACAGCTTCAATGGCTTCTTCCTGTGTCATAGCAACAACCACACCTTTTCCAGCCGCTAAGCCGTCCGCTTTAATAACAATAGGTGCACCTTGTTCTTTAATATATGTGATTGCCTTCTCTGCTTCTGTAAACGTTTCGTGAGCAGCTGTTGGGATATTGTATTTATTCATAATATCCTTAGCATATGATTTACTGCTTTCGATTTGTGCTGCTTCTTTTGTTGGACCAAATACACGTAAACCACGAGCAATAAAGAAATCTACAATCCCTTCAGCAAGTGGTTGCTCAGGTCCGACGAAAGTTAAATCTACTGCATTTTCTTTTGCAAATTGCGCTAAACCTGCAAAATCCATCGTATCAATAGCAACGACCTCTGCATCGCCTCGCATTCCATCATTGCCAGGTGCAACAAATACCTTACGAACTGATGGGGAATTACTAAATTGTTTAGCGATAGCATGCTCACGACCACCGCTTCCGATTACTAATACATTCATCTTGGGAAATCCTCCTATTTGTAAGTAAGACCGAGATGAACCAACATCTCGGTCTGTAGAATTTAATATATTTTGATTAATGTTTAAAGTGGCGTACACCAGTAAATACCATTGTAATACCATACTCATTTGCTTTATCAATAGAATCTTGATCTTTAATGGAGCCGCCTGGTTGAATAATTGCCGTAATACCAGCTGCCGCAGCTGCTTCCACTGTATCACTCATTGGGAAGAACGCATCAGATGCTAATGCAGCACCTTTTGCTTTTTCACCAGCTTGCTCAAAAGCAATTTTAGCAGCACCAACACGATTCATTTGACCTGCACCAACACCAAGCGTCATTTGAGAATCAGTTACGACAATTGCATTTGATTTTACATGTTTGACAACCGACCAACCAAGCTGTAATGCTTCCCATTCTCGTTCTGTTGGTTCACGATCTGTCACTACTTTAATATCAGCATTGGCAAAGCCGTAACGATCTGGTTCTTGAATGAGAAGTCCACCTTCTACAGATACTACATTGAAATTATCTTGTTTTGCTTGCTCAAAAGGAATTGTTAACAAACGAATATTTTTCTTTTGCGTTAAAATATCAAGTGCTTCTTGCGTAAAGGCAGGTGCAATAATAATTTCTAAGAAAATATGACTTAATTTTTCAGCCGTTGCTGCATCCACTTCCATGTTTAATGCGATAATGCCACCAAATATAGATGTAGGATCAGCAGCGTATGCTTTATCAAATGCTTCCTCTAATGTTACTCCTGTACCAACACCACAAGGGTTCATATGTTTTACAGCAACTGCTGCTGGCATTTCAAATTCTTTGACAATTTGTAATGCTGCATTGCCATCCTGAATGTTATTGTATGATAATTCTTTGCCATGTAATTGCGTTGCATAAGCTAATGAGAAATCTGAGCCAAGACGTTTTTGATAAAATGCCGCTTTTTGATGAGGATTTTCACCATAGCGTAAATTTTGTTTTAATTCATATGTCATTGTTAAGCTCTCTGGAAACTCTTCTTCTGTTAAGTAGTTTGAAATATAGGAATCATAGGCAGCTGTGTGACGGAAAACTTTTGCAGCTAGCTTACGACGCGTTTCAATTGTTGTTGTACCGTTTGCTTTTAGTTCCTCTAATACGTTTGCATAGTCATTGCTGTCTACAATTACTGTGACATATTGATGGTTTTTAGCTGCAGAACGTAACATTGTTGGACCACCGATATCAATATTTTCGATAGCATCATCCCATGTTACATTAGGCTTTGAAATTGTTTCAACGAACGGATAAAGATTGACACATACAATCTCAATTGGCTCAATGCCATGCTCATTCATTTGTGCTTGATGAGAAGCATCGTCGAATTTTCCTAATAAACCACCGTGAATCAATGGGTTTAATGTTTTTACACGACCATCTAAAATTTCAGGGAATTTAGTTACTTCATCAACTGCAGTTACAGCAACATGATTGTCCTGTAGCATTTTTTTTGTACCACCAGTTGATAAAATTTCATAACCTAATGCTACTAGTTCTTTTGCAAATTCTAAAATACCATCTTTATTGGAAACACTGATTAATGCACGTTTTGTCACAACAATATCCTCCTAATTTTTATCGTGTTTGCCACGAAAATGTCTTGCGATTATTGATGGAGTAGAGTTAGGTATTCAGTAAGCAGCCCTAACTCCACATCAATGATTTACTTTAATAATTGCTGTAAAGCTTTCGTATATAGTACATGCTCTTGCTTATGAATAGCCACTTCTGTTGCCTCACGGTCACCATCAATAACGGCAACTGCTGCTTGTGCAATTATAGGACCAGTGTCCATACCTTCATCTACAAAATGCACAGTTACACCTGTTATTTTGACTCCATGTTCCATAGCTTGCCCAATAGCATCCTTACCTGGGAAAGCTGGTAATAATGACGGATGGATATTCACGATGCGCTGTGGAAATGCTGACAGTAATACTTCACTAATCAGTCGCATATAACCAGCAAGCACAATCCATTCCACATTACATTCCTGTAAAGCCTCGATAATAGCTGTCTCATAATCTGCTTTTGAAGCAAACTCTTTTGGGTTTAAAGCTAGTACTGGAATACTAAAATTCTCGGCACGTGTCACTACAAACGCGCCAAGCTTGTCTGTCACAACAAGCTCGACTTTTGCATGTAGCTCGCCACGTTCAATCGCCTCTTGAATGGCCTGAAAATTACTACCGCTGCCTGAGGCAAAAACGGCAATTTTAGCTGGTGCAGTCATTACACTAAACTCCCATCATGTGAGCCATTAAATACAACACCCTCGCCTTTGACAACGCGACCGATTTGATATGCTTTTTCACCATTTGCTTCCACTGTAGCAATCACTTTGTCTGCTGCATCCGCAGGTACCGCTAAAACGAAGCCGATGCCCATGTTAAAGACATTATATAAATCTTTATCCTCAAGCTGACCTTTATCTTTCAAAAACTCAAAAATACGTAGCACTGGCCATGAACCTAAGTCAATTTCAGTTGCTAACCCTTCTGGCATCATACGAGGAAGATTTTCATAAAAGCCACCACCTGTTACATGTGCGCAGCCATGAACATCTGCTGCTTTTAAAGCTGCAAGAACAGGTTTTGCATATAATTTTGTTGGCACTAATAAAGCTTCTCCAATAGGACCAAGATCCTCATAGCCTTCCACAATCGCATCTACTGCATAATCATTATCCGCAAAAACAATTTTGCGCACTAAGGAATAACCGTTTGAATGCACACCACTTGAAGCGATACCAATAAGCACGTCACCCTCAGCGATTTTTTCGCCAGTTACGATGGCTGATTTTTCACATGCACCTACTGCAAAACCTGCTAAATCATACTCATCCTCTTCATAAAGACCTGGCATTTCTGCCGTCTCACCACCGATTAATGCTGCACCAGATTGTACACAGCCATCTGCAACACCTTTGACAATTTGTTCAATTTTCGCTGGTTCAGCTTTACCAAGTGCAACATAATCTAAAAAGTACAGTGGTTCAGCACCTTGTGCCACAATATCGTTCACACACATAGCTACACAGTCCACGCCAATCGTATCATGCTTGTCCACCATAAAGGCTAGCTTAAGCTTTGTCCCAACACCATCTGTACCTGAAATAAGAACAGGCTCCTTAAGATTTAGTTCTGACAAGTCAAACATACCGCCAAAACCACCGAACGTACCCATCACACCTAGACGGTTTGTGCGTTCAACATGAGATTTCATTCGTTTTACGGCTTCATAGCCTGCTTCAATATTTACACCTGCTTGTTCATATGCTTTTGACACGCAGAGATCCTCCTTATCATCCAAATCACCTTGGCACACCTGCGTCTTGCAATGCTAGGCGTGATTGAATTTTTTTCTTAACGTAATAGTTCTTTTTCATGTGGTAAGATTGTATCTGGAAAAATTTCCGTTGGATATTTACTTGTAAAGCAAGCTAGGCATAGCCCACGATTTTCGTCTTCATATGGTCGTGCGATCGTTTCCACCATACCTTCAACAGAAAGGAATGTTAATGTATCTGCACCGATTGCTTCACGGATTTCATCTACATTATGGCTAGATGCGATTAATTCTTCATGTGTCGACGTATCGATGCCATAATAACAAGGATCTGTCATTGGTGGTGAAGAAATCACAACATGTACCTCTGCTGCACCTGCATCCTTCAACATTTTAACGATACGTCGGGAAGTTGTACCTCGAACGATTGAATCGTCTACCATCACAACTCGTTTCCCTTTCACAACTTGTACAACTGGGGAAAGTTTCATTTTTACCCCGCGCTCACGTAATTCCTGAGTTGGTTGAATAAATGTACGACCTACATAACGATTTTTAATTAAACCTAACTCATAAGGAATACCGCTTTCCTCAGCAAAACCAATTGCTGCAGAAATGCTTGAGTCTGGTACACCTGTTACAACATCAGCCTCAATATGTGCACATTCACGAGCAAGCTGTTTACCCATACGTTTTCGTGCCATATGGACATTAATTCCATCAATATCTGAGTCAGGACGAGCTAAATAAACATACTCCATTGCGCACATTGCACGTTTATCCATTTCTGCAAAACGATCTGACTTTACGCCTTCATCGTTTATAATTAATAATTCACCAGGCTCAACAGAACGAACAAATTCTGCGCCGATTAAATCAAATGCACAAGTTTCAGAAGCTACCACCCAGCCATCTCCTAACTTTCCAAGAGATAGTGGACGTAAACCATGTGGATCACGTGCAACAAGCATTTCATCCTTTGTCATGATTAAGAAAGAATACGCACCCTTTAATAAAGAGAGGGCATTTTTCACCTTCGCACGGAATGGTGAATGCGAGCTTTTCTTAATAAGATGCGCCAGCACTTCCGTATCAGAGCTAGAATGGAAAATGCTACCTTGACGCTCTAAATACTGTTTTAAATGTGTCGCATTGACTAAGTTACCGTTATGGGCAATTGAAAGGCTACCAGTTGAGGAGTGGAATAATAATGGCTGTACGTTTTCAATACCGCCACCACCAGCAGTCGTATAACGAACATGTGCAATAGCCGCTTTGCCGTTCACTGCCTTTAATTTATCTTCGTTGAATACATCATTAACTAGTCCTTCGCCTTTCACCGCGCGAAGATGCTGACCGTCTGAAACAACGATTCCAGCACCTTCTTGTCCACGGTGTTGAAGAGCATGTAGCCCGTAATAGCTAAGGTGTGCAGGACTTGGGTTACCCCAAATACCAAACACCCCACATTCTTCGTTTAAGCCTCTGAGTTCAGCAAGCATGGGATTGCTCCTTTCCAATTAGAACGGAATTCCTCCACTGTACCTTCTACAAGCACACCTTGGTCCCCGTTGATTTTAACAAGTGCATCGTTTGTTACGACACCAATTTTCTCCGCATCTTTGACGTTTTCTACAAATGCAGCTGCATTTTCTTCTTTTACTGTTACCACAAAACGGGACTGTGTTTCACTGAACAATGCTGTTGTTGCTGAGCCAGTTAATGTTACGTCAACACCAAGACCGTTTGCACTAAATGTTGATTCAGCAATGGCAACAGCAAGACCACCCTCAGCCACATCATGAGCAGATTGTACAAGCCCAGCTTTAATAGCCTTCAGTAATGCTTGCTGACGTGTAGCCTCAACTGCTAAATCGATAGATGGTGCTTTACCTGAAATAACTCCATTGTTTACTAACTTTTGAAGCTCTGATCCGCCAAACTCAGTATTTGTCTCACCAATCACAAATACTACATCCCCAGCAGCTTTTACTTCTTGAGTTGTTACATGAGCTAAGTCTTCAATAAGCCCTACCATACCGATTGTTGGCGTTGGGTAAACTGCTTCGCCTGATCGTTCATTGTAAAGAGATACGTTACCGCCAATTACTGGAGCATTTAAGGCTGTACAAGCAGCAGAAATACCATCAGCTGATTTTTCAATTTGCCAGAAGATTTCTGGTTTCTCAGGATTACCAAAGTTTAAGCAATCTGTAATAGCAAGTGGCGTACCACCAGTTGCAACGATATTACGCGCTGCTTCAGCTACTGCGATAGCACCACCGACTTCTGGATCTAAATAAATATAACGAGAGTTACAATCTGTTGTCATTGCTAAACCTTTATTTGTGCCACGCACACGAATTACAGCAGCATCAGAACCTGGTGTAACAACTGTTGATGTACGAACTTGATAATCGAATTGATCATAAACCCACTCTTTTGAAGCAATTGTAGGTGCTTGTAAAAGTGCATTTAAAGTTTCTTTGTAATCTGTTACCACTGGCTCAGTGTTCTCAATCGCTTGGAATTCTGCATAGTAAGCAGGTTCTGCAGATGGCTTATGATAAACTGGTGCATCTTCTGCAAGTGCATCGGCAGGCACTTCAGCTACTACTTCACCGTTGTGTAATAGACGAAGCATTTTATCATCTGTCACATGACCAATTGCTACAGCATCTAAATCATATTTATCGAAAATCACTTTAATTTCATCTTCGCGACCTTTTTTCACAACTAATAACATACGTTCTTGAGATTCAGATAACATCATTTCGTACGCTGTCATACCTGTCTCACGTTGTGGTACTAAGTCTAAGTTCATTTCTACACCAGAACCAGCCTTTGAAGCCATTTCTGCTGAAGAAGAAGTAAGACCAGCCGCCCCCATATCTTGAATACCAACTAGGGCGTCAGATTTAACAACCTCTAAACATGCTTCAAGTAAAAGCTTCTCCATGAATGGGTCCCCTACTTGTACTGCTGGACGTTGGTTTTCTGATTCCTCAGTTAACTCTTCAGAAGCAAATGTTGCACCATGAATACCATCGCGACCTGTTTTTGCTCCAACATACATCACTGTATTACCTACACCAGCAGCAATTCCTCGTTGAATATCTTTATGGTCAATTAAACCGACACACATAGCATTAACTAAAGGATTACCTTCATAGCAAGGATCAAATTGAATCTCTCCACCTACAGTAGGAATTCCGATACAGTTACCATAACCTGCGATACCAGCAACTACTTCTTCAAATAAATATTTACCACGCGCTGATTTTAATTCCCCAAAGCGTAGTGAGTTCAGCATTGCGATTGGACGTGCACCCATTGAGAAAACATCACGGATAATACCGCCCACACCTGTTGCAGCGCCTTGATAAGGCTCAATCGCCGATGGATG
This sequence comes from Lysinibacillus sp. FW301-JW8, assembly GCF_058788755.1. NCBI lineage: Bacteria > Bacillati > Bacillota > Bacilli > Caryophanales > Bacillaceae > Lysinibacillus > Lysinibacillus sp. FW301-JW8. The sequence goes on along the minus strand of NZ_JBYTBB010000026.1, from coordinate 7,813 downwards.
GTTATGTGATTCCATTTTAAATACAACTGCTTGTTCGTCACCAATATCGACAATACCTGCACCCTCACCTGGTCCCTGTAAAACTTGAGGTCCCTTTGTAGGGAATTTACGTAACACTGGCTTTGAATTTTTGTAAGAGCAGTGCTCAGACCACATTACTGAGAAAAGACCTGTCTCTGTCCAATTAGGTAGTCGTCCTAAAATACCTTCTACCATTGCAAATTCTTCGTCTGACATCCCCATACCAGCGTATAGCTTTTCATCTTTAATTTGCTGTGCTGTTGGCTCAAACTTAGTTGTTGACATGATTTTCCCTCCACTGCTTCACAATTGATTTGAATACTGCTAGACCGTCTGAGCCGCCCACCAGTGCATCAACAGCTCGCTCTGGGTGTGGCATCATCCCTAATACATTGCCGCGCTCGTTTATAATCCCTGCGATATCTTCTAAAGATCCGTTTGGATTTTCACCTGAGTAAGTGAACACGATTTGATTGTTATCCTTTAATTTCTGTAAAGTTTCCTCATCACAGTAGTAGTTACCCTCACCATGTGCGATAGGGATATTGATAATTTGGCCTGACTCATATTGATTTGTGAATAATGTATTGTTATTGTTAACCTTTAGCTGTACTGTACGGCCCATAAATTTCAAGTTTTTATTGCGCAGTAATGCACCTGGCAATAAACCTGCTTCCGTTAGGATTTGGAATCCATTACAAACACCTAGTACTGGTTTACCAGCATCTGCTGCCTTCTTAACCTCTGTCATAATGTTAGATTGATTAGCCATTGCACCACAACGAAGATAATCCCCATACGAGAATCCTCCTGGTACTAATACACCATCAAAGCCACTTAGATCTGTTGCTGTATGCCATACATATTCAACTTCTTCACCTAGCTCATCTTTAATCGCATGATACATATCGATATCACAGTTGGACCCAGGGAATACGAGTACTGCGAATTTCATGATTAGTTAGCCTCCTCGACTTCATAACGGTAGTCTTCGATTACAACGTTTGTTAAAACCTTTGCACACATTTCTTTTACTAGAGTATCAATGTCACGTTCTGTATCTTTAATTGATAGTTCAAGATATTTACCAATACGTAAATCTTCTACTTCAGTGTACCCCATCTTTACTAAAGAACCTTGTACAGCTGAGCCTTGTGGATCAAGAATGCTCTCGCGTAATGTTACGTAAATTTTAACTTTTTTCATTGTTATTTGCCTCCGAGTCTAGAAAGTATAATAGTATAAACTTCAGTTAAATTACCAAGGTCTCGACGAAAGACATCTTTGTCTAACTTTTGATTGGTTGTTGCATCCCAAAGTCTGCATGTATCTGGTGAAATTTCATCCGCTAATAGCACGTTTCCATCATGGTCACGTCCAAACTCCAATTTAAAGTCGATTAGCGTAACATTAACATCCGCAAAGATTGGCTGCAAAACTTTATTAACAGCTAAAGCACCATCGTAAATAGCTGTCACTTCTTCAGGCGTTGCAAGATCAAGTACATCAATATGCTCCGTTGTAATGAACGGATCACCCAGCTCATCATCCTTATAATAATACTCAACGATTGGACGTTTTAATGGCGTTCCTTCCTCTAAGCCAAGGCGTTTCGCTAAACTACCTGCTGCTATATTACGAACTACAACCTCTATCGGAATAATCTCTACTTTTTTTACAAGCTGTTGTGTATCAGATAATTGTTTTACGAAATGTGACGCAATTCCGTTTGCTTGTAATTTTTCGAATATTAATGAAGTAATACGGTTATTTAAAACACCTTTTCCCTCAATCTCTTCCTTTTTCTCACCATTAAATGCTGTGGCACTATCCTTGTACTCAACAAGCAACACATTTGGCTCCTCTGTTGTATACAATTTTTTTGCTTTGCCTTCATACAAAAGTTGACCTTTAGTCATATCGTTATTCCCCCTGGATATTATGAAATACGTGCGAATTATTCAGAATTGAACCGTAATGATTCAATTCTGATACATCCGTTAGTGGCTCTAACATTCATTTTAAGCAGGCTAAATAAATATTAGTTAAGTCCTAGTCGTTCAAAAATCATATCAACATGCTGTAAATGGTAGTTGTAGTCAAAGCACTCATCTAGCTCTTCCTTTGTTAAATACGATGTAATTTTTTCACTTGCATCGACTAACGTACGGAACTGAACTTGCTCGTCCCACGCCTGCATCGCTAAAGGTTGTACTGTATCATACGCTTCTTCACGCACTAATCCTTTATCGATAAGTGCTAATAAGATACGTTGAGAATAAATTAAACCAAAAGTGCGACCCATATTACGTTTCATGTTTTCAGGGAATACGGTTAAGTTTTTCACAATATTACCGAAACGATTTAACATATAGTTAAGAGTAATCGTTGCATCCGGTAAAATAACACGCTCTGCAGATGAATGTGAAATATCACGTTCATGCCATAAAGCTACATTTTCATAAGCTGTTACCATATAGCCACGCATTAAACGAGACATACCAACCATGTTTTCAGAACCGATTGGATTACGTTTATGTGGCATTGCTGATGACCCTTTTTGCCCTTTTGCAAAGGCTTCTTCCACTTCGCGTGTTTCAGATTTCTGTAAGCCGCGAATTTCTGTTGCAAACTTTTCAATGGAAGTTGCGATTAACGCTAAAGCACTTAGATATTGTGCATGTCGGTCACGCTGTAATGTTTGTGTTGAAATAGGTGATGCTGTTAGCCCTAATTTATCGCAAACATACTGTTCAACACGAGGGTCGATATTGGCGTATGTTCCAACAGCTCCAGACATTTTCCCTGTTTCAATTACTTTTGCTGCTGCTTCAAAGCGTTCAAGGTTACGCTTCATTTCTTCATACCATAAACCTAGTTTTAAACCGAAAGTTGTTGGCTCAGCATGAACACCATGTGTACGACCCATCATGACCGTATACTTATGCTCTTTTGCTTTTGCTGCAATAATATCAATGAAATTCACGATGTCTTTGTGTAAAATATCATTTGCCTGTTTAATCAAATAAGAAAGAGCTGTATCAACTACATCAGTAGAAGTTAAACCATAGTGCACCCATTTTCGCTCTTCACCAAGTGTTTCAGAGACAGCACGTGTGAATGCTACAACATCATGACGTGTTTCTTGCTCAATCTCTAATATACGATTAACATCAAATGAAGCATTTTCACGTATTTTAGCTACATCTTCTTTTGGAATGTCTCCTATTTCTGCCCAAGCCTCACATGCTAAAATTTCAACTTCTAGCCAAGCTTGATATTTATTTTGCTCTGTCCAAATTGCGCCCATTTCGGGTCTTGTGTAACGTTCGATCATCGCGTATCTCCTTCTATTCTGACCAAATGCCAGAACCCTCGATTTGTTGTAGTGTTTTCTCCAAGTCTTTTGTCATAATCGTTACGTGGCCCATCTTACGGTTCACTTTAGCTTCAGCTTTCCCATAAAGATGTATTGACCATTCAGGATATTTAGCAATTGAGTTACTAAGTGGCATGACATGCTGCCCTAAAACATTGACCATAATAGATGATGCCCAAAGCTGTGGTTTTCGTAGCGGCCAACCACATACAGCACGAATATGCTGTTGGAACTGTGAAACATTACATGCTTCTATTGAATAGTGACCTGAATTATGAGGTCTAGGTGCTAATTCATTAATCATAATGCCACCATCTTCTAATACAAACATCTCTACCGCAAGCGTTCCGACTAAATGTAAGTAATCAGCAATTTTCAAAGCTTCTCGTTCTGCAGCCTGAGCTGTTTCTTCTTTTATACGGGCTGGCACAATGGTTTCATGTAAGATATGATGAACATGAATATTTTCTCCAACTGGCTGACAGTAGGATTCACCATTACCGTTTCTTTGGACAATAACAGATACCTCTTTTACAAAAGGTACAAATCCCTCAGCAATACATTGGGAATGAGAGAAAAGCTCCCTTGCTAATGGCAGGTCTTGTGCTGATTTTAAAAGCTGCTGTCCTTTGCCATCATAACCACCTCTTGCTGTTTTGACTATACAAGGATAACCAATCGTATCAATATTGGCTACTAATTCCTCATAAGTATTTGCAACAATATAAGGTGCTACTGGGCAACCAGCTTTCACTATTGCTTCCTTCTCAGTCACTCGATTTTGTGTAATACGTACTAGTTCTGCACCCTGTGGTACATAAGCCATTTGTGTTAAGCGTTTTAGTCCATCATAATCGATATTTTCAAACTCAAAAGTGATCACATCACTTACTTCTGCAAGCTCCTCTAAAGCAGCCTCATCGTCATATGGTGCCACAATACGGATATCTGCAATCTGTCCACATGGAGAGTCCATTGTTGGTTCAAGAACGGCAATTTTAAAGCCAACTTCTTTTGCAGCAAGTGCCATCATACGACCGAGCTGCCCACCTCCAATAATACCGATCGTTTGCCCTGGATAAATAATCTTTGTCACACCAAGTCACCTGTGCTTTCCAATACTTGTTGCTTTATTGTTTCTCTTCTAGCATCTAGTTTAGTAGCAAGCTCTGTATCTGTTGTCGACAAAATTTGCGCTGCAAGCAAACCTGCATTTGTCGCTCCTGCTCTGCCTATTGCAACTGTTGCTACAGGTACACCCCCAGGCATTTGGACAATTGATAATAGAGAATCAAGACCATTCAAAGCACGAGATTGTACGGGCACGCCAATTACAGGTAACGTTGTTTTTGCTGCAACCATTCCTGGTAAATGTGCAGCCCCTCCTGCACCCGCAATAATCACTTGAATACCTCGCTCACGTGCTGACTCTGCATACTCAAACATTAAATCTGGGGTACGATGGGCAGACACAACCTTTTTTTCGTACGGTACTTGTAATTCATCTAATATATCACATGCATGTTTCATTGTTTCCCAGTCACTTGAACTCCCCATAATGACACTGATTTTCGGATTCATGAATTGTCGCTCCTTTTAAACGATAGAAAAATGATTAAAATATTGTGCAAGCCATTATTCTTCAAATAGCTACTGCAATTCTTTTCTTTATCAATTATGCCTCGTCATAATTGCGTCCGGAATCGGCTTTGTGCTTAGGCCTGCATGATGCAGGTCAGTTAGCCGTTATCGCATGGATGCGATGATTTTAGGCAAACTTCCTATATTGAACTCCTTTCCGATTTCCGTGACATCCGCTGGAGGCTTTAACTTATTTCAGCGGATGTTTGGACACCCGCTGAAATAAGTTAAACAAAGAAAATCCCCAAATAAACTACTCTACCATATACGTGAAAGCAGTTTACTTGAGGACTTATTAAGAAAAGAATATGCAAAAGTACATTCCTGTACATATACCTTCCGTAACATGCCAAAAGCGCTTTCCCGCATAGTCCAGCATTTACGGTGCCGGGTAGAGACACTAGAGCCAATCCTCTAGCATATATGTGGGACCTTATTTGTTTTTCCTTCTCACATTTTAACAAGTGATTTCACTATCGTCAATGTAAAAATGCGAACATTTTATTTTAGCTATTTACAAACGTTCGGATTTTAGTCAAAACTATTCAGTTTCTTGATAGGGCATCGCTTTAAATTGTATTTTTTGACGTAAAAATGTAGGTTCTCCATTAACTAAGTGAAAAATCGGTTCTTCTTTTCTGCCAACTGCTATGAAACCATCTTGTCGCATTCTTGCCAGACAATCTTCAATTGACTCGTTTTCTTCTACCTCATACCAAATTTGTCTTTTTCCCAAGTTGTTCTTCCTTCCAATTTCGTTTCATTCACATAATTATGATATCACAATACAAAAAAGAAACCACTTTGGGTTCCAAAGCTCTCATTTTTCAATGATATTTATCATCCCATTACATCAGCCAATTTTGGATATAATTAATAATACAGGTATAAGCATTCAATGAAATCCAGATACACCTTACGAAAGAGGTGAAAATGGAAATTTTAGTTGGTTCAGTTTTATTAAGTCTTTATAAGACAGCTTCTATATTAGCAACTAAAAAGAACTCATTACAGAAACAAAACTTCAATCAAAAAGACACATTAACAGCCGGTCAACAAGCACAAAATTTATTTAATGACCAGTAGAGCAAAACGAGCCTTATTGAAAGCTTATTAAAACAACTTGAAAGCACCCAAGAAATAGAAAGCAGTTTGACTGAGCGTACATTAGATAACGGTGGCGGCATTGCTGCGATTAAAGAACAGTTAAAGGAACTTGATAAGCAACTTGCCAATATTGATGCACAATTCCACAAAAACCCTAATGTAGACAGAGCAGCAACCAAAAATCAATTTCGCCTTGGCGTAATTGCGTCCAGATTTTGAATTGTGCCCAGGCCTGCACGAGGGTTGACACGATGTCGGTCATTTCGGTAATGCCACAGGACGTGGCGTTTTTACCGATGCAGGTCAGTTAGCCGTTTTCGCAGGATGCGAAGGTTTTAGGCTAACATCCTTTTATTCATTTCTTTGAAAATCCGTGAACATCCGCTGGAGGCTTTGGGCCAACAGATGTTTTTTTGTGCGAAAGCGTAGTGCTAACGCAGCGGCAGCAACATGATGTTTTTTTGTGCGAAAGCGTAGTGCTAACGTAGCGGCAGCAACATGATGTTGGTCACTCAGGCGTTTTCACAGGATGTGAAGATCTTAGCCTGAGTTCCTCTATTTCAGTAGGTGTTTGGACACCCACTGAAAAGGAATCAAAACCGCATTCATCTCACTACCTGTAGAGGTGGGAGTCTTCTACTGAATAAAGATAAATCAACAGATACAACTGAAGATATATTATCGAAAACTGCGTCCCTTGAACAGGCCAAAACATTACATATGGTCTACAATGCATTGACGCGTGAGGATAATCAACTTGAAAGTGAAGTTAATCTAGATGCTAGTAGAGGAATTTTTATAAATCGTAAATACGATAAACTATAGGATTTAAAATTACGGATTCAAAATATTCAGAAGCGAATTACTGAAAAGCTAGAGGACAATAAGCTTGATGATAAATTAATTGTGGGTATAAGTGATAAAAGCCAAGAGGATTCAGAAGGCGAAATTGAGAAATAGTATTTTGAGAAAGTTACATTATTCTTATAGACATTTTATACTTTTTTCTTATAAAGAATAAATGCTCTAAAAAGATCGTTTATATTCAATATGTGCTGGCCATAAATACCACAGGACATAGTGTTTACGATACCAGCCATACTCCTTATGCACAGAGAGATTGAGAGCCTGATGTAAAAGGATTTGCTTTACTATTTTTTCCCGAGCGACCTTGAGGATGCAGTATTTTAGCTTAAGACTATAACTATGTCTTAAGTTATTCGTGTTTAAAAAATCTATAATTTCTTTAACAATAAAAAAACAGTCAGCTGAATGCTAACTGTGTCATTTGCCTAGCAATGTCCTACTCTCACAGGGGGAAGCCCCCAACTACCATCGGCGCTAAAGAGCTTAACTTCCGTGTTCGGTATGGGAACGGGTGTGACCTCTTTGCCATCATCACTAGACTATTTACGGCTTTCAATATACGTCGCATTTCTTCGTCAGCTTCTGTCGTTCAGTCAGTCACGTACTTGAGTACGCTCCTTCCCTCTCTCCATCGCTTCCTCGAACTACTCGTATCTTGAAACCCTTGAAAGAAATTATTCTTTCAAAACTGGATAAACGGTGCATTGAATGTTTCAAACATTTTGGTTAAGTCCTCGATCGATTAGTATTCGTCAGCTCCATGTGTCACCACACTTCCACCTCGAACCTATCTACCTC